>JAQVFD010000059.1 GCA_028697435.1 Clostridiaceae bacterium | reverse complement strand
CTCCAAATCCATGATATAACTATTTAGTCCTTGAATAGCTATGGCTATCTCCTGAGATACAGCTGCTAAATTCTCTGAAAACTGCAATGATTTTTGCATTTCTACACTTGTCTGAAGAGTTCTTTTCTTGATTTCTTCAATAATCAGTTTAATTTGTGCCACAGATTTTTCACTGTTATCCGCCATCTTACGAATTTCACCGGCAACTATTGAAAAGCTTCTACCTGCTTCACCGGCGCGGGCCGCTTCAATTGCAGCATTCAGTCCCAATAAATTTGAATTCTTTGAGATGTCCCTGATAAAGGTCAATATTTCCTCCGTTTTCAATACCTGCTCTTCCATTTCTTTTCTCATTAAATCTACAACAGCCATCCCTCTTGCTAACTCCTGTGCAGTTGATGCAAGTTCCTCTGTAGAAGCAACAATTTCTTCGCTTGTAGCTGCCAAAGATTGTGTTGCCTCATTTAGCATTTCTTGGTTTTTCATGCTCATACCCAAGGACATGCAACCAATGACTTCTCCTTTCTCATTTTTAATCGGAGAAGCCACCGATTTAAAGGGAACACCATATACTTCTGCATTAATAATTGCTGTAGATATTTCGCCGGATTTAATTGATTTCATAATTCCCGTATCATCGGGTATTCTCTTTCCTTTTAAATTTAACTGCAATTCCTTAGAGGGGTAGTCTGCTATAAAATATTCCTTATCCGTAACTGCAATAGTACAATCTAAAGGAAATAGTTTTTGAAAAATCGGAGCTGTATGTATCAGCATTTCAAAAATTTCCGGTCTTTCTTGCAATACCATTTTACTATACATGCAAACATCTCCTTAGTACTAAAATCCTATTAGTTATCTGATTTACTCTGCAATGATTCTCCCATTTAGCATGAAAAGCAATGTTTCTTCCAATTTACACTATTTAAGTTATTCTTTCTTTTCCATTTCATTTTAGGAACAGCTAACTGCTACTAAGTTCAGTTTACTCTGTCAAAGGTCTCGTTTAATTTGACCGTCCCCTAAATATTGTTATTTTAACAGCACATCCGCAACAGTCTTTTTTATTAATTCCTCATCCGGTATAAAGGGAAGCGTTATATGATCCATCCCTGCCTGGGTCTTATTATATTCCATACTTGTGGTTATAGAGTTCTCGTTTCTTGCCCATGACCTTCTCGCAACTCCGCCCATAACATCCCAAAGCATTGCATCCTGTATAATATTATCAATACGCTCGCTTCCGTCAAGCACAAGTCCGAAGCCTCCGTTGATAGACTTGCCTATACCGACTCCGCCGCCGTTATGCAGCGCAATCAGGCTCATACCCCTTGCAGCATTTCCTGCAAAACACTGTACCGCCATATCGGCCATTATATTGCTTCCGTCCTTTATATTAGATGTCTCTCTAAAAGGCGAATCGGTACCGCTTACATCATGATGGTCACGCCCCAGCATTACGGGTCCTATTTCACCTTTTCTGACCATTTCATTGAATTTAAGCGCTATCCTTGTCCTTCCCCATGCATCCTGATAAAGGATCCTTGCCTGGGTTCCGACAACTAACTTGTTCTTTTCGGCATCCCTTATCCATATCCAATTGTCCCTGTCCTGAGCTCTTCTTGCAGGGTCAATGCACTCCATTGCTGCGTGGTCTGTCTTTATCAGATCCTCATGCTTTCCGCTGAGGCATACCCATCTGAAAGGTCCATATCCGTAATCGAAAAGCTCGGGACCCATTATATCCTCAACATATGACGGGAATATGAATCCGTCTTTTTCATCAACACCGTTCTTTGCTATTTCTTTTGCTCCTGCATCATATACCGCTTTCATAAAGGAATTGCCGTAATCGAAGAAATATGTCCCTTTATCTACCAGCTTCCTTATAAGCTCGAAATGGTGTCTCAGGCTCTTATCCACCAATTCACAGAATTGCTCCCTGTCTTCCTTAAGCATCCTTGTTCTTTCATCAAAGGTCAGTCCCTGGGGGCAGTAGCCGCCGTCATATGCGGCATGGCATGAGGTCTGGTCTGATAAAAGATGTATCTTTATTTCATTATTAACTGCGTATTCAAGTAAATCTACTATATTTCCATGATACGCAATGGATATTTTTTCTTTTTTCTTAAGGTAATCCTCGGCTATACCGAATACTTCCTTCAAATCCGAAGAAACCTTTGATATCCATCCCTGGTTAAGTCTTGTTTCTATTCTTGAATAGTCAACCTCTGCAACTATTCCTACTCCGTTTGCTATTTCCGCTGCCTTTGGTTGAGCACCGCTCATGCCTCCAAGACCTGAGGTCACAAAAAGATACCCACGGAGATCCTCATCGGGTCCTATGCCAAACTTCTGCCTTCCTGCGTTCAGTATTGTGTTGAAGGTTCCATGAACTATCCCTTGAGGTCCTATATACATCCAGCCTCCTGCAGTCATTTGTCCGTAGTTTGCAACCCCCATCTGCATTGCATAATGCCAGTCTTTTTGGTTATCAAACATTCCAACCATTAGTGCATTAGTGATGATTACTCTGGGGTCTGTCGGCTTTGAGTGAAACAGCCCTAACGGATGTCCCGATTCTATTACAAGGGTTTGGTGGTCAGTCATTACTTCAAGGTATTTCATAATTAATCTGTACTGCATCCAATTCTGGCACACCTGCCCAGTTTCACCGTAGGTTACCAGTTCATAGGGGTATAAGGCTACTTCAAAATCCAGGTTGTTGTCTATCATTACTTGAAAAGCTTTTCCTTCTATGCAGTTCCCCTTGTATTCGTCAATAGGCTTCCCGTAAATCCTGCCTTCCGGTCTGAAGCGATACCCATAAATTCTTCCCCTGGTGATAAGTTCATCCATAAACTCGCCAACAAGCTTTTCGTGAAGCTCCTCAGGTATATATCTGAGAGCATTTTTCAATGCAGTCTCCGCCTGTTCTGAATTCAATGTGAAGCCTCTATCCGGTGCCCTTCTGATGCCTTCAGCGAACTTAGGCATTGACCGCAGCTGATTGTCAAGCTTTATTGTCATAGCCTCCGAGATTTCATAATTCTTTACCATTCTATTTCCTCCATTACTCGTATATTTCGAATAATACTATTATTCTACATCATTTGTATGATATGCAAATAATGTGCCAAACTTACGTCTGCACAACTCACGTAGATATTCAGCAAAGCCGGAATACATTGGCACCCGCTTAAACTGTTCAAATCACACGCAATATTTTTATCGAAACAATTTTGTAAAAGGCAATAGTATTGATGATTATAAATTCTATTTCATGCCAGTTCGGATATAATGTATAAAATTTATACATTTATCTAAAATAAGTGTTATTAACTCAGTGGTCAATTTTTTACTGAATGTATAGTTTTTATACAACTTTTTTCATATCTTTTGAAGAGTTGACATGCTGTTTTTGGTGTGTTACAATCGTTTCGTCAATGGCATTTAATGTAAGTTGACAATTAATATAAGGAAGGTAAAATCATGTCCAACTATTATGAGCAAAGCTTAAACTCTACAAAACTGTTTCAGGTTTATCAAACAAAATATCCAAGAGTCAAACGCTACCTTGATGAAGAAATTGAATTTGTACGCCGAAATCTGCACGGAAACGAAAGAGTATTGGAGGTTGGTACCGGTTATGGTCGTATAATCAAGGAATTGGCTCCATCAGTAGCAAGCATTGTAGGTACCGATATATCTGATGCATCGGTGAACCTTGGTAAAAACCACTTAAAAGAATGCAGCAACTGTAGTATTCAAGTCATGGATACCCATAAGCTTGAGTTCACTGAAGAGTTTGATATAGTATTATGCCTGCAAAATGGTTTGTCTGCCATGAAAGGACAGCCAAAGCATATAATCGAGGAATGTATGAAAGTGCTTATCCCGGGTGGAAGAGCATATTTCAGCACATACAGTTCAAAATTCTGGGAACATCGTTTAGCCTGGTTCCATGAGCAGGCTGATAAGGGACTGCTTGGAGAAATTGATATGCAAAAAACACATGATGGTGTCATTGTATGTAAAGATGGGTTTGTTGCCATCACCTTTTCAGAAGATGAGCTTAGAAAATTAGCAATTGATTCCGGTTACAATTACAGCCTTGAAGAAGTGGACGAGTCCAGTCTTTTTCTAATACTTGATAAACCGTACAAGAATCTGTAAACTCTGTTTCATTTTTAAAACATCGGTTATCTATAGCATTATTGTTCGCTGGTGTTTTTTATATCTAATTTCTTTATTCTGTATATCAGGCTTTGCCTTATAATTCCTAAATCCTTTGCGGTTTTACTGATATTCCATTTGTTTCTCTTTAATCCTTCTAGAATTATTTTCTTCTCAATATGTTTAAGGGTTTCCGTAAGGGATTCGGAATTATCTCTTGCCTTCTTTTGTGTAATATATCCTAAAAAAGTCTCTCGTAAGTATTGAGGCATATTCTTGATATTGAGTTCCTTTTGATATTCTCCAGTTCTTATCATTATGTTCTCAATTACATGTTCAAGCTCTCGGATATTGCCCGGCCAGTAATAACTTAACATAGCATCCTTAAGCTCTGAGGATAATCTCTTTATATTCTTGTTCATCAACCTATTATATTTGTTGATAAAATATTCTGAAAGCCCCAAAATATCTTCTTTACGATCCTGCAGCGGCGGAATAAAAAGGCAAAGTCCTGCAATACGATAGAAGAGATCCTGCCTGAGCCTTC
Organism: Clostridiaceae bacterium; assembly: GCA_028697435.1. GTDB lineage: Bacteria > Bacillota > Clostridia > Lutisporales > Lutisporaceae > BRH-c25. Next base: position 4,970 of record JAQVFD010000059.1, on the reverse strand, counting down.
CGCTGTGAATCAACATCTGCGGATCTTCATTCACAGCACTAATCACTCTGCATTGTATATTCACCGTGCTTACTCCTCCTACCCTACGTACTTTTCTCTCCTGCAATACTCTAAGCAGCTTACTCTGCATTGTAGCAGGCATAGAGTTCAGTTCATCCAAAAACAAGGTTCCTTCTCCTGCTTCCTCAAATAACCCCTGATGATCTACCGCTCCGGTATATGCTCCTTTTACAGCCCCAAAAAGTATGCTCTCAAGAAGGTTCTCAGGAATCGCAGCACAACTAATCCCAATAAATGGTTGATTACTCCTCTTACCGAAATTATGTATGCTCTGTGCGAATACTTCTTTTCCTGTACCGGTATCTCCAATAATCAATATATTATTGTCAAGCAATGCTATCGTTTGAGCTTCTTTTATTAGGTTTACCATTGGCTTACTGTTTCCTACAATATCAGAAAATGTATAAGAGGTACCATTTATACTATCATAAGAATTTGTGTTACTCGATTCTTTCTGTGCATATTTCCGTTTGAGTTCAATAGTCTCCGATAATAGTGACTGTAGCTTGGTGATATTCTGGCATACTGAAAACACTCCTACCTTTTCTTCGTCCTTTATAATAGGATACGTATTATAGGAAACGTACCTCGGTATTCCATTTTTATATGAATGGGCTCTATATTTATTTATAATGGCATCCCCGGAATTAAATACCTGTCTGTGTTCCGATTTGTCCTCCTTATTGTATTTGTATGCTTCCCATATATACTTCCCGATGGCGTCATGGGGGTTCATATCATCGAGAACACCATTTGCTTCGTTGTAAATTACCACTTTCCCATCGTAATCACTCATGACTATTCCTTCGCTTATTGTATCAATTATTTTTTCAAGACAAAAAATTCTTGTATCTTTATTTTTGAAGTCCTGTATTGATTCCAAAAAAACAAAATAGTGGATATTTTCACCTTCTGCTATTTTACGAATCCTTACACTATAGCTTTTTCCGTTGGGATCCTTAACTTTTCTATCGGCAAGCATTATTTCTTCAAGATTTATAGGAAAAACATCGCTAAACACTTTCTTAAGCGGTTTTCCATTATTAAATTCTTTTCTTACATACCTGCTTGCCCATTCAATAATCCCCCTGTCGTTAACAAGTACAATCCCCGAAGTAAAATCTTCCAATAGTTCTCCAATTATTCTTAAGTTCATATCAACTACCCCTCATATCCAAGCAATATACTATGTATTATAACATAAAATCGACTTATCTGCTGTATATAAAAACGATATAACAATTGTAATCCCTGCAATTGTTATATCGTAATTGTTATACCTGCCTATATAAATTCAATTATGCACTATAGGTCGTAATAAAGATCAAATTCTGCCGGATGAGGAATTATGCTTATCTTCTTATGCTCTTTCTCAATCTTGTTCTTAATCCATGAATCTATCAGGTGCTTTGTGAAAACTCCGCCTTTCAGCAGGAATTCATGATCTTCCCTAAGAGCTTCCATAGCTTCTTCAAGGCTCTTCGGAAGTCCTTTTATCTTTTTCTTCTCCTCGTCGCTAAGCTCAAATATATTTACATCGTATGGTCCGAAGCCTTCTTTAACTGGATCAATTTTGTTTACTATACCATCCAACCCAGCCATCAACAGCGCTGAATAAGCGAGGTAAGGATTGCATGTAGCATCTGAAGATCTAAACTCAAACCTCTTGCTGTCAGGGGTATTACCATAGCCCGGTATTCTTACAATAGCGCTTCTGTTTGCAGTTGCAAAACATATGCTTACCGGTGCTTCATAACCGGGAACCAACCTTTTATATGAGTTTGTGCTCGGGCTCGTAAAACCTAATAATGCAGGAGCATGCTTCAAAAGTCCTCCGATAAAATACAATGCTGTCTGGCTGAGACCTGAATATCCGTCCTTATCATAGAATAAAGGCTTTCCATCTTTATAAAGCCACATATGCACATGCATCCCGCTTCCTGCCTCTCCTAACATGGGCTTAGGCATGAAAGTGGCACTTTTGCCATTTTGTATAGCGAGGTTTTTCACAACATATTTAAGCATAAATGTCTTGTCTGCCATATCCTTCATTTTCCCGGGTTCTACTTCCAGTTCAACCTGTGCCGGTCCTCCCACCTCATGATGATGATATTTTATAGGCATCCCGAATTCTTCAAGCATAACCGTCATTTTACTTCTCAAATCATTGGTCAGATCATAAGGAAGATCTAAATGGTATCCGCCCTTATGCCTTACTTTGTAGCCTAAGTTTTTTTCATATTGGTCATTTGTATTCCATTCAGCCTGTGTAGAATCAATTGTTACCTCCTGATGCTCAGGTCTGCTTTCGTAAGCTATCTGGTCAAATAAATAGAATTCAAATTCCGGTCCAATTATATTTTCATCCGCTATGCCGGTAGAAGCCATGAACTTCTCGGCCTTTTCAGCGATATATCTGGGATCCCCCTCGAATCGTTTTATCCCGCCCTCCAGAGTATAAATATTACCTATCATACTGAGTGTCGGAATTTCACAAAACGGGTCAACAAAAGCCGTACTGAAATCAGGTATAAAAACCATGTCACTCTTCTCAACAGTCTTAAAACCATAATTTGAGCCGTCAAATCCTATACCTTCTTCAAGGACTTTCTCTGTAAGCCTGGTCACCGGAATGGAGAGGTGATGCCATCTTCCTGCCAAATCAGTAATTTTGAAGTCTACAATTTTGATATCCTTTGTTTTGCAGAACTCCTTGACTTCGGTTAGATTGTTAAACAATAAATAACCCCCTTGTAATATTGTGCTATTTTTAGTATATTTAAACACCCAAGATAAGTCAACATATTAAATTATTACAATATCTCTCCTAGTTCCCTTCAATTATCGGCTTCAACATTTCATTCATCTTTTCCTTGTTCACCACATAGAAAGACAGCTTGTTTATGTTATCTGCTCTTCCGGGTATTGTCCGCAGACTGATATTCTCTTTTTTTATTTTATTCGCCTTTGTAATATAGTACATCATCTGTTTTGGCGACATATTTGTCTTTACATGCTCTTTTACAGGGTCCTGAAGCTTTATGAAATTAGCAACGATATTACCCTTCATTACCTTCTCAATCCCTAATCTAACTATCTCTTGCTGCATCTTCACCCTGCCCAGGTCTCCGTCTTTATAGCCGCCGCCTTTATTATTCTTACGGTACCGAAGGAGTTTTATGATATCCTCGCCCTTACTTACTACCTGATCCTTTTTGAAGTGTATATGCAAATCGTCAACAGGGTCATCATAGTTCATATCCATTGGCACGGTCACTTTGATTCCGCCCATTGCATCAACCAGTGCTTTGACAGCTTTATAATCCACTTCTATATAATAATGTACATCTACTTTCGTAAGCGAAACAACGCTGTCAACCACATTATCCGCTCCTCCCCTTCCATAGGCAGAGTTTATCTTGCTATTTGCAGAAGTCTTATGTCCTTTTCTTTCAATATATGTGTCTCTGGGTATCGAAAGCACATCTACGGCTCCATTTTCAGGATCAAAGCTTACCAGCATGATTGTATCCGCAAGACCATTTGCTACACCCATAACCGTAACATTTACGCGTTTTTCCGGCACCGGATAACCTTCTGCACCATCCTCGACACTGATTCTGTTCAAAAAATAATATACATAACCATATCCGACAGCTGCAATCAGTATTACCACAATTAAAACTGCCCTTAAAATTTTCCCTTTACTATTCAATTTTTTGCCTCCAATAAGTTATAAAACCCAGGATATTTGCAGTTAATGAAATGCTGTAAATATAGGGATTTTGTAATATAAGTACAAAACTTTTTTATAAAATAAAAAAGTTCAGGTACTAGGTAAATATGTTTTTCTCCCGTTTTGTACTTCTACACGATAATAACCGGCTACCTTCAGGTTTTCTTTGGCAGCAAGTGCCATAACCTTATCAATATCATCACTATTTAGCTTTGCTGAAATTCCACAACTGGCGGTTATTTCCCGGGGAACCGGCATGATACTTATATCAAAACCACCACTTCTTACTGCCTTCTCAAACTTTAATGCATAGTGGGTGGAATCAAAGACAGCAACATAGTATTCATTCATTTTACTTACTCCTCTTCATCAAAGGTCTCAATTGGTCTATGGATATCTGTCCCGGTGCAGAAGTCTTCTCCCAGGTTCCAAAAGTCAAATCTGACCCGAACACGCCTCCTGCGATTCTGCTGATGGTACCAAGTTCTCCCATTGATACTGTTATCAAAGGAGTATCCGGCATTTCCTTACGAGCCTTTAATGTAGCTGAAAGCAAATTCAATACATCCTCCTCCTTCTGAGGCATTACTGCAATTTTTGCTATATCTGCACCCTTTGAAACTTCTTCTCTAATCTTGTCCAATAATAATTCAACAGAAGGTGTTTCAGCATAATTATGATAAGACAGAATAAGCGGAATATCATAGACTTCAGCAGCTTTTTTTATTCTTTCAATATCACTATTACTGCTTGCGAGCTCTATGTCTACGGCATCAATTTCTCCCGATAATATTGCCTGCCTGATTATATCAAACCTAATATGGTCTTCAACCTTTTTGAATCCGCCTTCAAGACTGCTCCTTAATGTAAATATCAGTGGTATATCCCCGATTATTCCCCTAAGCGCTCTTAGGGCTTCCATTACCTTTTTCGGATTGCAGACATCTATAAAATAATCCGCTCTCCATTCTACTACATCAGGCTCCAATAAAGCAATACTTTTTGACGTCTGTTCTAATTCACACTCTTCTTCTTCCACTATTGGCACACAAATCAGTACATCGGCTCCGCCAATAGTACTTTTGCCAATACATATAGGTTTTGTTGATTGTATTCTCAAAATAATCCCCCCGCATTGTATCTCAGATCTCATATTCATTCAAAATCTTTTTCT
>JAQVFD010000058.1 GCA_028697435.1 Clostridiaceae bacterium | reverse complement strand
ATACATCCTGGGGATTCATGACACCCTTCTTTCCCCTGACTGTCCTCACCATTACACTGGATAGTATCGCCACAGCCCCAACTTCATGCTGTATTATATGACAGTTTTCTTCAGCTATAATCTCATTTCCCCTTTTAGTATGGGTCATAACTGCTAACTGATTGCCCATGGTGCCGCTTGGGACAAAAAGAGCAGCTTCCTTGCCTGCATATTCAGCAGCTCTTTTCTCTAAAAGGCATATAGTGGGATCATCACCATAAACATCATCACCTACTGTTGCTTTTGCCATTGCTTCCCGCATTTCATCCGTAGGCTGGGTAACCGTATCACTTCTCAAATCAATATATCTCAACGCTAAAACCTCCATTAGATTTTTATAAATTAATTATACAGCATTTGTACTAGCCGTACAATATAAGAACAATGCGTCGCAGACGCATTATTCTTCAGATGCCAGATACCAGATGCCAGACGCCAGAATTAGGGTAAGGCTTCGAAGCCCTTCTAAACTCTAGTGTCTGGTGTCTAGTGTCTAGTGTCTGCGCACGCTAGTGCGCATTACTCTTCTGTTCTGCATCTGTTTATAAATTAATACAATATATTAGTAAAACCAAATCAACTTTATAGGAGGGTTCAACATTGATAAAAAACAAATTGAGGCTTATATGTGCTTTATCTTTAGTTTTAATTATAGTCTTATATACTGCACTTTTTTATACAGGGAGGCTTCCGACAGCATATGCCGCATTTACGGAAAACATAGGAAGGTCAAAGGTCTCAAGGCTGATTCTTGAGTCTTATAATGTAATGGACAATAAATTTCATTTTGAGCTGCCGGACACATGGGCAGCATACGAAGCGTCCTTTACCGGGAAGGAAATCCTATATCATTTGAATTTTATATCCGGAGATAAAAAGATTCATGGCTTTGTAGAGGTGTGGCAGCTTGCCGAACCCTTGAAGCAGTTTGTTGAAAAGTCAAAGGAATCTGCGGTAGGTGTAGTCGACTTTAAATACTTTGATATTAAAGATATAATGGCTGACAATAAAAAGGGCTATTTGATAGAATACAGCAGAGCAAACCAGAAAGGGGAGTATATTAGGGCATACGAGGCATTTATTGAGGGTTTTTCAAACAAAGTATACAGATTAAGCTTTTTTGTGCCTGAAAAAGAATGGCGGGATTATTATAAAATTCTTTTCGACAGGATAATTCATATGATAAAAATCATTAAGTAAGATATTACCACTTTAAAATAGCAAGAGGTGTATTTTAATACACTTAAAGGAAAAATTATTTCTGTGTCGAATAAGCATATAGTCATAAATAAAATAGAAAAGCTTGACTTGATGTCGTGAGGGGGTAGTCTTGATGTCCATTAACTTAATATTGTGTGAGGACAAGCAGGTTATTCAGAATAGTATTAGGACAAGCCTGGAGAGGGCTGCCAAACAGAACAATATTGACGCAGAAATATGTCTTGTGACTGATAATCCCAAAAGGGTAATTGAATATTCAAAGCAGTATTCCCAAGGTGTTAATGCTTATTTCTTTGATATCAACCTGGAATCAAGCATGAATGGGCTTGAATTGGCTAAACAGATCAGGAGTCAAGAGTCTCATTGTTATATAACCTTTATCACAGGGCATCCGGAACTATGTATGGCTGTGTTTAGATATCATATACAAGCATTTGAATATCTTATTAAGCCGGCATCGTATCAGGACATAGAAGAATGTTTGATTTCGATAGATAATAACTATAGCCAATACCTAGATAATAAGAAATATAACAAAGATTCAACCATCATTATTAAGTCGGGAACCAGTGACTACAACGTGGAATTGCATGATATCATATATGTGGAGTCAATAAATCAAAAGCTTGTAGTGCATACCAGGAACCGTGACATTGAATTTTTCGGATATCTGAAGGATATCATAAATGATTTGAATAAAAACGGAGAAAGCTTTTGCCGATGTCACCGATCGTACATAATCAATATTAATCATGTAAAAGAAGTAAATTACAGAGACTCGCATATTATTATGTCCAACGGCGAGAAGTGCTATATGTCCAGACAGCAAAAAGGTGAGATACGGGATGTGCTTGGCAGGGTGGTACAAGAATATGATAGTTCTATATAAAATATTTATAAATACTATTGCAATGGTGGTCTTTGCATATTTGGCACAGACCCTGTACAGTTTTCAAAGAGAGCGAGCAGTAATTCTTAGATTTATAATTATAACATCCCTTGGAGCAAATATATTATTATATTTGGATAAGTATATAGGAATGGGAATGCGTTCTCTTATATTGCTGCTATTCATGACATTTATACTTTATTACATTTTGAAACTCAGCATTTTTCAATCGATAGTCACCAGTATAACTTATGCCATTGCTCTTGTGGTAGGAGAAGGAACTGCCATATTTATAATGGTTAAAATCTATGGATATACCCTGAAGGATATAAATTCTCACGTATTATTGTCCTTGGTTTCGGAGTTTATTATATACGGCATGGCCATTATAATAATTTTCCTTATCAGATTTATCAGGCAGACCCAGGAGATGACGGACAAGTACAGACGTAGAAATAGTATAAGGACATCTATTTACATGCTTGCTACCTTCATAGTTATAACGGTTAATTATACAATGTACATTAAGTTCATAGGTGTAGTGGATCAAAGCATAATACTGATAAATATTGTAATCATGTGGCTTTATCTAGTACTGAGCCTCTATATAAATTTCACTAACAGTGCGCTGGCTCTTAAAGAGCAGCAGTATGACCGGCAGCAGGACTATATAAAGACTATAGACAGCCTAATAAATGACTTCAGAAGATTAAAGCATAGTCACGCAAATATCATATACGGTTTTTATGGGTATATTCAGGAGGATGACCTGCCGGGGCTGAAGGCTTATTACACAGAGGTGGCGGACGACACGAAAAAAAAGGATAGCAGTCAGCTTTTGGTATTGCAGAAAATTAAGGTATATGCCCTATTCGGATTGTTATGGAATAAGATAAATGAAGCCGAGGGCAGGGAAATAGAAGTGGGGATTCAAGTAACAAATGAAGTCCGTGATGCGGGCATGAAGCTTACAGACCTATGCGAGGTGCTGGGAAACTATCTTGACAATGCAATTGATGCGGCAGCTGCATCGGAGGATAAGAAAATGAATGTCTCTCTGACCGATGATGGGGGATATCTGACAATAAGTGTTGAGAATACTTATGAGGGGACTGTCGATGTGAAGGAGATACAAAGGGAAGGATATTCCACAAAAGGGAATGAACGGGGATTTGGTTTGGCAATTACCAATAAGATATTATCCCGATATACAAATATACTGAACAACACATTTGCAGAAGATGGCATATTTAAGCAGGAGCTGGTGATAAAAAAATGAGAGTATAAGAAGTGCTCTCATCTTTTTAACTTTTAGTCTCTCTTTATCAGCGATTCAGGCATTTTGGGTTCTCTTATAGCCCACCAAAAACATGCAGTTGTGGAAGTGCTTGCAATAAATAAAGCTAAGGTACTGATAAGAATCATTAACGGTCTTAGGAATCTTTTCATTTATTATACCTCCTTATTATTACTTATTTCCAATCCCACCCCATACATGCTGCCTGCCAGCCTATATGTGACGGGTAGTATTAAGATTGATTCAAACAATGCTGCAAAAGTTATTATTGAAGATGTTTTTGTCCCTATGCTATAAAAAGCAATTGCATAAAGCGCCAGGACGGTCATGCAAGACAATACTTTAAGCTTTTTCCTGAGCTTCCTGCTGACAAGAGGCCGCTCCTCCGTATCTGCCGGCGCATATCTCAGCATTGCCGCAAAGCATAGAATAAAGACAAAGCCGGTGATATATATATTTAAGCTTGATATCATTCCAAGGTAAGTAATGCCGAAAAAGACCAATATACTTGAGGGAAGGCATGTCCACTCACGTTTTGCATGGACTCCCGAGGCAAAGGTACGCAGAGCGCCGAAGCTCACGATTGCTATAAGTAAAAATTTGAATACACCAAGAAGTATGGCTAATATGAATATGAATACCATTTTATATGAATTCGCAATAAAGGCGGCAATGCCATAATCTATTTCGGCAAGTTTTTCCTCTGACAAGTCCTCCAGCTCTTCTGCAATAACTTTTGTGATTTTTGAACTTATCCTCTCAGGAAACTCCATAATACCAACCTTCTTTTCTGAATATTCATAATACTATTTTTAATATTAAATCTATATAAGCTACAATTCAATAGATTCATATCAGATGTACGTTTTATGATATAAAAGGTAGAAATATGTCAAATATATGTATATTTTGACACTTTATATATTATTTTGTAAGGCAGAAATATTTTTCGAAAGAAACTATATTATCTGTTGCTATTAAGCTGTGCGTGTTGCTTACGCACTGGCGGTCCGCAGCAGAGAATTTCTAACTTTAAAACAAGTTCCCAAATGTATTTTTTTACTTTAGTTGGAACATTATAAGTATGAGGAAGGGGAGCGTTCTTCTTGTCTTCTTATTCATGATGGGAGGAAGAAAAGTCAATGGCTGAATCGGAAAGAGGAAACCTTGTAATAATAGGGGGAGCGGAGGATAAGAGAACGGATAAAGCCATACTGAAAGAAGTAATAAAGCTATCAGGAGGAAAAGGTTCGCATATTGCTTTGATTACCACAGCAACAAAAAGTCCTGAAGAGGCAGGACTGGAATACAAAAGACTGTTTGAAGAACTTGGAGCCGGAAGTGTGGTATCGATAAATATTATTGATAGGGGTACCGCAAATAATCTTGAAGGTTTGAAGATACTTGAGGAAGCAACCTGCATATTTTTTGTGGGCGGGGACCAACTGAGAATTTCCAGTATATTGGGTGGAACTGAAGTGCATAGATTACTAAAACTGGTATACAAAGGGGGCGGAGTAATTGCAGGGACCAGTGCGGGTGCTTCCATGATGAGCGAAATAATGGTTGTGGAGGGAAAAGACGATGATGCACCAAGAAAATGCACACTTAAGATGGCTCCCGGAATGGGTCTTTTGGAAGGAGTAATAATCGATCAGCATTTTAACCAGAGGGGAAGGATTGGAAGGCTGCTTGCAGCTGTAGCACAGAACCCGTATGTATTGGGAATAGGAATAGATGAAGATACGGCAATGATAGTAAACAAGGAATCGGAATTTATGGTGGAAGGCTCCGGGGTAGTTACAATTGTAGATGGTAGAGAAATTTCATATACGAACATATCAGAACAATACCAGGATGACCCTCTCGCAATAACAAATGTAAAGATACATATTTTGCCAAGGGGATATGGGTTTAATTTAATAAAAAAACAGGAAATAATACTTAGGAGATGAAGGAATATCATTTTTTCTCAAAAATACAAGGAGGAAGTATTGTGATTATTGTAAGCAGTCATGCTTATCAAGGGAAAAGTATATACAGTTATAAACCTGTAGTGAAGTTGACAATAGACTTAGGTAAATATGCAGACACTCCGACAAAAGACATTGAGGGTTTCAATGAGACGATTCAGGAGCTTCTGCCGGGTTTGGAAAAGCATTGTTGCTGCATGGGGTATGAGGGAGGTTTTATTGAGAGGCTTAAGGAAGGAACATATCTTGCCCATGTAATTGAGCATATTGCACTGGAACTCCAAGTTATTCTGGGATATGACATAAGATTCGGTAAGACAAGGGAAACCGGAGAAAAAGGTATATACAATATTATCTACGGATATGAAAATGAGTATGCGGGCATAGAGGCAGGAAGGCTTGCATTTGGGATCATAGAAGGAATATTGGCAGGGGAACTGCCGGATATAAATAAAAGACTAAAAGAAATCAGAAAAATTTGTATTGCAACAGATTTTGGAGTCAGCACCTCCGCAATAGTAAATGAGGCACAAGGAAAGAACATACCGGTGATACGCTTGGGCAACGGGAGCATTCTGCAGCTGGGGTATGGTAAATATCAAAAAAGAATTGAGGCAACACTGACAGAAAACTCAAGCTGTGTATCGGTTGATATTGCCTGTAATAAGGAACTTACCAAAAGTATACTGAGTGAGTATGGGATACCTGTACCTGAAGGAAAGGTGTTTAAAAATGAGCAGGAGGCTCTTGAATACTGTGAAAAAATAGGTTATCCCGTTGTAGTAAAGCCTAATTACGGTAGTCACGGAAAGGGTGTATCCATAAATCTAAGGAACCCACAAGAAGTATTGGAGGCTTATAAAATAGTCAGGGAATATGAGGATACCGTTCTGGTAGAAAAATATGTAAAAGGCAGCTACTATAGAGTATTGGTTGTGGGAGATGAGGTAGTAGCAGCTTCTCACAGGATCTCTGCACATGTTACGGGAGACGGCGCAAGCACCCTGCGGGAACTGATTAAAAGGGAAAACAGCAATCCCATGCGCGGGGAGGGTCATGAAAAGCCTCTGACGAAGATTATCATTGATAAAGTAGTGGAGCAGTACTTGAAAAAAAGGAACTTATATCTTGAGGACATTCCCAGTGCCGGCGAAATAGTATATTTGCGTGAGAATGACAATCTGAGTACCGGAGGAGTAGCAATTGATGTTACTGATGAGGTACATGATCAAAACAGGAAATTGATTGCACAAGCCGCCCGTATTATCGGTCTGGATGTGGCAGGAGTAGATATTTGTGCCGTCGATATTTCCAACCCTTTGACTGAGACAGGAGGGGCAGTAATTGAAATCAATGCAGCACCGGGAATCAGGATGCATCATTATCCATATCGTGGCTCTTCAAGAAATGTGGCTGGGGCAATAGTGAATATGTTATTTCCTGAAGGTAGTAAAAGCAGGATTCCTATAGTATCAGTGACAGGGACAAACGGAAAAACAACAACTTCGAGAATGATAGCTCATATAATAAGGCATATGGGGCATACAGTTGGAATGGCCAGCACCAGCGGCATATATGTAAATGAGGAACTGATAAAACATGGGGACAATACAGGACCCATAAGTGCAAGAACGGTATTGATGGATAGGAGGGTAGAATACGCCGTACTGGAAACTGCCCGGGGAGGACTGGTAAACAGGGGACTGGGCTATGACATGGCTGACGTAGGCATAGTAACCAATATTACAGAAGATCATTTGGGGATTGATGAAATAAATACCCTTGAAGATCTTGCATATGTAAAATCCCTGGTAGCAGAAGCAGTCAGGCAGAATGGCTATGCGGTCTTGAATGCGGATGATCAATATTGCTTGAACATTCGGGAAAGGATAAAATCAAATATTATTCTTTTTTCCTTATCCGCAGATAATGAAGAAGTTAAAAATCATATTCTTAACGGCGGAATTGCCATATATAGTGATGGCAGCTGTATATTTATTAATAAAGGAGGAGTTGAACTTCCGTTTATTGAAATAAAGGTTATTCCCGCCACCATGAATGGAATACTAAGACATAATATTGGAAACAGTATGGCTGCTATAGCCGGTGCTATCGGATTGGGGATACCAATTGAAAGTATAATAGCAGGTCTATCAACCTTTAAAGGTGACAGTGATAACAATCCCGGAAGATTCAATATTCATGATATCAATGGAATAAGGGTTATATTGGACTATGGACACAATATTGACGGTTATAGAGTGGTTATTGATTCCCTGAAGCAAATGAAATCCGGTCGCCTTATAGGAATAATCGGAGTGCCCGGAGACAGGACAGATTCAAGTACAATAACCATAGGGAATATGTGCGGTAATTGTTTTGACAGGTTATACATTAAAGAGGACAGAGACAGGCGGGGACGTGAATCGGGGGAGATTGCGGCATTGCTTGAAAAAGGGTGCAGAAAGGGAAGCATAAAGCCATCGGAAATATTCACTGAACTTGCCGAGGAAAAAGCATTGGAAAAAGCATATTTAGATGCAGTACCCGGTGATATTGTTATTGTGTTTTTTGAAGAATATCAATTGCTCATGGATGTAATTGAAAGAATAAAGGCAGGTCAGTTGAAGAATCAACAGATAATAGCATAAGAATGCGCACTGCGTGCGCAGACATGAGACGCTAGACACCAGACACTAGAGCTAGGGAAGGGCTTCGAAGGAATACCCAGAATTCTGGCATCTGGTATCTGGCGTCTGGCATCTGGCGTCTGAAAAAAATCGTAGTCTTGATAGAAAACGGTTGATGATATATAATAACGTTATAATATTAACAAAAGGGAGGGCTAATATATGACTCTTGAAGGGTACAAAAGAATAATTTCAGCTGCAATAAGTAACGAAGAAGAAGCTTATTTGTTCTATAGAGATGTAGCAAAGAAGGCAAAGGACAATAGTATTGTAAAAATATTTGAGGATCTTGCAAAAGACGAATTATCACATAAAGTTTTACTTCAAGATTATCTTAAAGACACCGGAAAAGAATTAAAGTTCGATGAGACTTCAGACTACAAGGTTGCGGAATCCGTAGACAAGCCTAAGCTTTCCATTGATATGAAACCCGCTGATGCTATTGCCCTGGCAATGAAACGGGAAGAAGAAGCAATGGATATGTATAAAGAATTTGCAGCTATCAGTACTGATGATGAACAGAAGAAAGCATTTCTTGCTCTGGCTACAATGGAACAAGGACATAAGACTAATTTGGAGAATTTGTATGTAGGCACTGCATACCCAGAGGTTTGGTAAAGCATTGGGGCAAGGGAAACCTTGCCCCAATTATATAAAAGGAGATTAAAAGAATCAAATGATTGATCTTATTAGAAACCTAATAAACAGCTTGATTTATGTAATTATAGTTGCTTTTATTGTTTCAAACTTACCAATATTCAAAAAGATAATTCAAAAAGATGCTTTCAAAAAATCAGATCTGTTTATTTTATCTATAATTTTCGCCATATTTGGAATTATCAGTACATATACCGGAACGGATGTATATGGTGCAATCGCTAACACGCGAATTATCGGTGTAATGGCAGGAGGCATAATATGCGGTCCCTTTGTCGGCATTGTATCGGGTATTATTGCAGGTCTACACAGATTTCTTTATGATATTGGAGGAATAACCTCCATTCCTTGCGCAATATCCACCGTTCTTGCCGGACTTCTTTCTGCCCTGTTATATAAAAAAGGAATCCGATATGAGAAGTGGCATTATGGACTTGCGGGAGGCATAATAATCGAAAGTGTTGAAATGATTCTTATCTTAATGATATCCAAACCTTATTCAAGTGCCCTCACTATTGTAAAAAGTATATATTTGCCAATGAGCTTTACAAATGCTGTAGTGATATGTATTCTCATACTATTGATTCAAAACAGCTTTAAGGAAAAAGAGCAAATTGCTGCGATGCAAGCTCAATTAGCCCTGGAAATAGCAAATAAGACACTCCCTTATTTTAGGGAAATTACCGGTGCTTCCTTAGAAAAAGTATGTGAAATAATTAAAGAATCTACCGGTGCGGCTGCAGTCTCAATTACTGATAAAACTACAATACTGGCACATGTAGGACTTGGCTCGGATCATCATATAGCCGGAGACCCGATACAGACTTTTGCTACAAAGGAAGCAATAAAGAATGGGCAGATGCGGATAATAAATTCTCCGGAAGAAATTGATTGCTCATCGGAAAACTGTCAGCTGAAGTCCGGAATTATTGTACCTTTGACGGAAAAAGATGAAATTATCGGTACACTTAAGCTATACTTTGCAAAAAGAAACGGAATATCCTTTACTCATGAAAAACTGGCCATAGGATTATCTCAATTGATATCAACACAAATAGAGATAAGCAAAGTAGGTAAACTGGAAGAGCTGGCTGTAAAAGCAGAAGTAAAGGCCCTTCAGGCTCAGATAAATCCA
>JAQVFD010000057.1 GCA_028697435.1 Clostridiaceae bacterium | reverse complement strand
AAGAAAGAAACTGGCACTTGTATAGGATGCCAGTTCTTTTAAATTACTATACTAATCAGCGTGACTACTCCAAGGGCCGACTGTTACAGGCTATTTCACAAATGTTGTCACACAGTCTGACGTCCCCCTGTACCCGCTTTTTTCTATACATTAAATCTGAAGTTGATTATATCTCCGTCTTGCACGATGTATTCCTTGCCTTCAAGACGGTAAAGACCTTTTTCCTTTGCCTTTGCCAAGGAACCCAGTGCTTCGATATCCTTGAACTTAACTACCTCAGCCCTTATGAAGCCTCTTTCAATATCAGAGTGGATCTTGCCGGCAGCTTTTCTTGCATCGGTTCCTTTCCTGATAGTCCAGGCTTTTACCTCGTCTTCACCTGCTGTAAGGAAAGAAATCAATCCCTGGTAGTCATAAGTTGTGCTTGCAAGTACATCTATGCCTGAGTTTTTGATATTCAGTTCCTCCATGAACATCAATCTGTCTTCTTCTTCCAGCTCGTTAATCTCCATTTCAGCTTTAGCACAAACCTCTATAACGGGAAGCTTTCTTTCGACCGCAAACTTCTGAATATATTCCCTCTGGGGATAACTGTTTGATTTAAGAGATTCTTCATCAATATTTATAGCAAGTATCATAGGTTTTTCAGAAAGGAAACTGAAGGTTTTTAAGAGCTCTTTTTCTTCTTCGTTAAGATTTATCTGATGTATTAGAAGTCCATTTTCAAGACCTTCCTTACATTTCTCCAATACTTCTAGTTCTGCCAGGTTTTCTTTTGTTATTTTTTTGCCGCTTTTTATCCTGACAATTCTATTATCTATAATACCTAAGTCTGCAAAAAGCAGCTCGAGGCTCACTGTTTCTATGTCACGCATAGGGTCTATGGAACCATCAATATGCAGTACCTCTGAATTTTCAAAAGCTCTGACAATATGTACCAGGGCATCGACCTTTCTTATATCCTCAAGGAATTGGTTACCTACTCCTGCTCCGGTGCTTGCTCCGCTTACTAATCCGGGAACATCTGTAAAGTCAATCATTGCATAAGTTGTTTTTTTCGGTTTATAAAGCTTCGAAAGAAAATCGATTCTGATGTCGGGAATCTTTGCGGAACCGATATTTGAAGTTACTTTTCCCGAAGCGAAGCTCGAAATCTCCGCATGAGCATTGGTAAGCAGATTAAAAAATGTTGTTTTGCCTACAAGAGGCAGTCCAACCAGACCAATTTTCATGGATATTACCTCCTCAAATTAAGATCCTTCGGTATTACTCCTTAGGATGACATATTGTTATTATCAGTTTATTAAAGAGCTGATCAGACGGCTGTATATATTTTCAGAACAGTTTTTCCACTTTTCACAAATCTGTTTTGCTTGTTTTGCAGATACGACATTGAGCTTGAGATCCATAAGTAACAGCTCATTTTCAATAACCTTTAAGCTCACTATATATTCTTTTTCCCCTGCCTTTTTATATTCTGCAATTACTTGGGATTCCTTCCTGAGACTATCCCTGTTTTTTGATACATAATTGTTGATTATCCTGGAAGCATTCTCAGGTATCCTTTGTTCAAATACGTCAACTGTCTTTTCTCCTTTATCGGTTGCCGTAAAGCATTGTTTTTTCTGGTAAATCGTGTGTTTTATCATGCCGGATTCTTCCAAATCAAAAATACACTGTTGAAAAGTGAAAAAGTCTATAAGGTTATTTTCTAATATTGCATTTGTTATCTGCGGCTTGGTAAGGGGTATTCCAATCTTGCTAAGCAGATACAGTATCAAAAGTTTTTTATCAGCCAATACCCCGCTATCAAGAATCATCCGATCATCTCCTTATAGGCTGCTGAAATTTAGATTAACAGATTTATTATAGCATATATACAAACAAAAAAATCAGAATCGTCTGACCTTTTGAAACAAAAAATCAGACTGAAGAGTCTGATTTTTTGTTTGTATTGCTAATAGGTTATTTGCCTTCAAGCTGCTGTTCCGCCATTGTAATCAGTTTCTTAACCATACTTCCTCCGACTCTTCCGCAATCCTTTGACGACAGATTGCCCCAGTAGTCTTCGGAGCCTTGGTGTACAGGCAAATTTAATTCTGAAGCTATTTCATATTTCATATTATCAAGAGCCTTATGGGCATTTGGAACCTTTAAACCTTTATTGTATCTTCCGCTTCCTGCAGCCATTTATAAGTCCTCCTTAATTTTAAAATATTATTTGAAATGCGAGCATTATTAATTTAACCTTTTTGTTTATAAAGTATGTTAGAACATTATGTTTTTATGAATAATATTATAGCTTGATGCATATAATTATAGTTTCAGGAAAAAAGATATTTTTGTGGTTATTACAAGCTCATCTTATCAAATATTTTCTTTAAAATTTTTACTTGTAATGATAACATCAAATCAGTGGAATAAAATAACATGCACTTTAATGGCTATATCTGTCGAAAGATATATATAACTCTGGTATAATTCTTATTAGAAATATTGAAAGGAGCACTCAATGAAACGATTGAAGCAGTTAATCATTCTATTTTTTGCGCTTGTTATTACAATTAATTTTGCGGCATGTACTCCCCGGATAGTTGTCGAGCCGCCTCAGGAGCTGGAACAAAATCAACCGGTACCTGCGGAGCCTGGCGAAGTGCTTCAGAATGATGAACCTGAAGCTGAGCAAGTTGATTTGAAGGCTATAAAAGCTAATGAAAATGGTCAGATAATGATACTGATGTATCATGGTATAGGTGATAAGGAAGCTGAGTGGATGAGGACAGCGGATAATTTCAGAAAGGACCTTAGGATTCTGTATGATAAGGGATATAGGCTAATAAGCCTTAAAGATTATATCGAAAATAATATTAAAGTTGAAGCCGGGTATACACCCTTTGTTCTTACATTTGACGATGGCGCGAAAAATAATTTTAATATAATTGAAGAAAACGGAGAGAAAAAAATTGACCCTGACTGTGCCGTAGGAATAATTGAAGAGTTTAAAAAAGCGCATCCCGATTTTGGAAGCGGAGGCAGTTTCTTTGTTTATTATCTTGTCCCTTTCAGGCAGAAGGAGTTTATTAAGGAGAAATATGATTTTCTGATTGCCAATGGCTATGATGTCGGTAACCATTCCTATAGTCATGAAAATCTTGGGAAGTTGGGAATTGAGGATATTCAAAAAGCTCTGGCAAAAAATGTGAAAAGTACACAAGAGTACTTACCGGGATATGATGTGTATGCCCTTGCACTTCCAAACGGAATAGGTCCCAAGGGAGATAACTACAAATATGCAGCGCAAGGTGAATTTGAAGGGGTAAAATATAACCATAGAGCAGTTCTTAAGGTAGGAAGCAATCCCGCACCTTCGCCGGTAAGCATTAAGTTTGACCCTGTCAGGCTCCCCAGGGTCAGAGCCAGTGAGATGAAAACAGAAGGCACGGGGATGTATGACTGGCTCGAACATTTTGAAAACAAACCGGAAAAACGTTATATAAGCGATGGAAATCCGGACACTGTAGCAATACCGGAAAGCGAAGCAGATTATGTGGATAAGTCTAAGCTTAATGGCAAGGAATTGCTGATATACAACTAAGAATACGACTTTTAAAATATATCTCCAAGTGTTAGATTGATATACTCCCTTTATGGCAGACAGTTGAAATAAAAAAACTGTTTTCATATAGGGGGTATTTTTAATTCGACATTTTTATTATAAGAATTTGTACTAATTTGCAGATTATCTCTTAAAAATGTATGTTCATCCAATTGTGTTGACAGTAAATTACAATATTATATATAATTCATTACAATAACAAAAAAAGGTAGTAATAGAAGCAAAATACATATGAGGAAATATGTGATGAATCCTGTAACAATGAATTAGGCTATATAGGGAGGATATGAATGAAATTGCTATTGGCTCTTAACCATGAAGATATTGAAGTATATATAAAATCCTTACCCGGCATAGGGGTGCTGAATATTGTTGATAGCAAAAGATCTCTGCTGGATGCAGTAAGCAATGACAAATATGATTTGGTGCTTATATCCAAGGAACTTCCCGGCAGTGAGGAAATGGATTCACTGATAGAGGTGCTTGTATCTGAAAAATTCAAGAGTCAAAGGATAGCATATTTGTACGGAAGCTA
The DNA here is from genome assembly GCA_028697435.1 of Clostridiaceae bacterium. Taxonomy (GTDB): domain Bacteria; phylum Bacillota; class Clostridia; order Lutisporales; family Lutisporaceae; genus BRH-c25. Next base: position 5,819 of record JAQVFD010000057.1, on the reverse strand, counting down.
TGACAATTTTTGTGATGAGTTCATAAGGTATTTATTATATCACGGAATCTATGATTTCTATGTGGGTGAAGATATAACTTCCAAGGATATTGGAAGGCTTATTTTTAAACCCGCAGGCAGAGAGAGAGCATATTATTATTTCAACAGCCATTACGATAATGAGCTGGAAAATAATAAGAATAAGGGTCCTATAAAAAGAAAATCCTTGATTAAATCAGGATTTGGTTCACTGTTAAATATTAAAAAAAAGAGAAACCCTGTGGAGAAATTAATAATATCAATGATATCAAATCAGGCTACAGGCAAGTCTCATACTGCTTGGAATCTGAGCTATTGTTTTTCCAAACTCGGATATGCCACCAGCCTTATAAATATTGACAGAGGTTATTCGGCAAATTTGTTTTTTAATATTGACGAGGTTTATTATAACCTGCTGGACTTTAGCATTGAGAACAACAGGCATAAAGATATACTTGATAATTGTTTCAGCAGAAGAAATCTGAAGGTTATTACCGGAAAATTAGGTATTGAGGAGGCAATCGGCAGTGAAGATTTTATAAAGCTTCTTTACTCTATTCGAACCAAATCGGATATAACAATTATTGATACGAGGACAGGCTTGTCAGAACTTACAAGGCTCTCAATAAAAAACTCCATGTACGATCTTGTGATATTTGACTGTGATATAATGCATTTTTATATGAATATGAGAATGGTGGAGGAGCTAAAGGATGATTTTGCGCCGGAGAAAACTATTGCGCTCATCAATAATACAAATGTACGGTCTTCAAGCCATAAGTTCATATATAATGAGCTGATCAGCACAGGAATACCCTTTAAAGATATCGCTTACATAAGCAACTGCGGTTACATCGGGTATGAAGCAATGCATACCGGTCTTACACCTTATCAGACTGCGGTAAACGGATATAAAGGATTTCTGAGTGATTTTGACAGTTTGCTGGATAAGTTAGGTATTTAGAACAGGTAAGTAGGTGATGAATATTGGCTTACATTAAGAGAAATAAGGTTTATGCAATCAGAAGAACAACCTTATTATTAATCGTTATTGTTTGCTCAGTTCTTGTCTTGTCTGCAGGTTATATGCTGTACGGCAGTGATTTTCCGGGAAAAGCTGCCACATATTCCGGCAGCGGCTATACATATGAAGGAAAAACCGTTATGATTGCCCGTTCAAAACACAACATGAATCAGGGAGAAATGATTGATTCAGCTAAGGCGGAATTAGTGGAGATACCTGCTGAATTGGCACCTGAAGGAGCAATTGCAAGTCTTTCAAGTTTGAATAACATGAGATTAAAGAGAGGAATTGCAAAAAAAGAGTTTATTAACGATATGGATTTAATGCCCAAAAGTGCTGTATATGAAGAAGGAGAAAGGCTGATAGAACATAACTTTTCCGAAGGAGCTGTGCCTGCTTCGGTTGCAGAGGGAAGCATAATAGATATCAAGCTTTTTGTAATAGGTGGGGAAGACAGAATAGTTACAGCAAAGGCAGCTGTAATATCGCGCAGGGATAATTTGTTATCCTTTTACCTGGATGGAACAGAGCAGGAATTCATTAAAGAGGCGGCTGCAGAAGGAACACTCTTTGTTGTTCAGTATATTGATGCTTCACAGCAGGCAAGTGAAGTTACCTATATACCTTTATATTGCAAGAATAATCGGAACTGAATGGGAGTGATATATATGCGCGGTGCAAAGGGAAAGCTTATTTGCATCTGGTCTCCGGTGATACATGGAGAGGGGTGCTCTACCTTAGCCTGTGGAGTTGGAATTGGCCTGCAGTACTTTTCAGATAAGAAGGTGCTGATAGTAAATGTCGGCAATTCAGCGAACCATATGGAAAGATACTTGGAGGGTGACATAGAGATAAAATATTCAATGGACAATTTAAGGATATTTAACAATGAAATCAGGACAGAGCACATATTAACCTATGCAACCCAAATAAACAAGGATTTATACATAATAGCCGGCTCAAGGCTGAACAGGGAAGTTACCGGGGATAATAAAGGATTCGACAATATTTTTATAGAAAAGTGTTTAGCAGGTTTTGACATTGTAATTGCTGACCTTGATATAGGTGTCAGCAGTGAAAACAGGCTTTACCTGGAACGGGCTGACATAATTTTACCTGTTGCCACACCAAACGAAATTGTAATGGATGAATTATTTGATAATCGTGGGGCACAAGAGACCCTGGACTATTTTAGTGATGAGAAAGCAGTGAACATAATAAATAAGCTTTGGGACGGTTGGGAGACTGCCGGCGTAACCGGGAGATACAAAAACAGGTACTCCTTATCCTATGTTTTCGGATTGAATTACAATGGAGATGTCATTAATGCCTGTTGCACCGATAAGAATTTCTACTCTTTTCTAATGAAGGAAATAAAGCGCGATAAAAGCATATTTGTGAAGCAGTTGAATGAAATATGCACCTTTCTTATCGAAAGGCTATATGGGGAAAAAAGTACTGTTGGTGCAATAAAGCAAAGGAATTTTTTCAGAAAGTTTCTGAGAAGCAGTATTTACTGACAGGGGGCAAAACATTGGACTTAAGAAAATACCTGATTATTGATACGTTGCATCTGCATATGGAAAAGCATATCAATAGCTTCATTAACTCAGAACCCTCAGAGAAACAAGAAAAAAGCATAATATTGCTGCTTAGGGACTACAAGGAAAAGTCTACCTCAGGTCACCCTAACGCAAGAGAAGTTATGAAGTCACATATTAAGAACAGCATTCTGACGGGCTTTGATATTTACAGGTCCAATGAGAAGGGTGGATTAGAGGATGCAAGCTTATACGAAGGGATCCGTATAGAAGAGACAGATGGATTAATCGATTTTATAATGCCCTTTAAAGAACCGCAAAATCTCACTTACAGGGAAAAATTCGAAATAATCCTATATATGAATAGGAGAGCTTTAAGCAGCGGAAGGGACGGAGCCCTAAAGTCCATTCTCTCAAAGTATCCATACTGCAGTAAGACCAGAGAGTCTGAGGGATACAGAAGCTTAAGATATGAATATAATGAAGCGGATATTGACTATATTTATGATAATGAAGGATATACACTATCTTTTGCTGATAAGATAGAAATCATCACACAGAGGCTGTACGAAGAGATATTCGGACTGAAGCACATTGACATGCTGGCCTATTCGGATATTAACGAAGTAGGGTTTTCAAATAACGGAAGATATGTATACTGCTGGTGCGGGAAAAAGATTTGGCTGAGCTTCCTGCAGATAAACGAAAAGGATGCAAGGGTGATACAGGACAGAGCCATAAGCTTTGAAAAACACTGCCCTCAACTTGATGTAAGCCATCCGGAGATATTGGTTCACAGGGGTGACGGAGCCAGAATAACAGTGACTCAGGCACCATACTTTTCGGCACGCAACTTATGCATAAGGATTTTTAATCAAAGCAGTGCCGGTTTTAGGGACCTGATTACTGCGGAAAAACTGAGAACCCTCATAATTGCACTGGTAAAGACCGGAGAAAGTATATGTCTGCAGGGGGGATTAGGTACCGGAAAGACAACTACTATGAATGCTATGTATGAACTCTTGGATGATCTTTTACATATTGGAACAGTAGAAGATTATTTTGAGCAGCATGTTATGGATAAATACCCATACAAGCGCATTGTTGAAGGACAGGCAATTAACGGCAAGGATCTCTTGGATGTGGTTAAGACACTGCTAAGAATGTCCGTGGATGTAGCCAATATAGGAGAGGTAAGAGACGGAAATGCATTATTCGCATTTATTCAATTGGTACAGTCTGTATCAGTTGCAGCATGGTTTACTACACATATAACAAATCCCGAGACTACAGTACCGCGGCTTAAAAATATGCTTATCGGAACAGGCAGATATTTTTCTGAACAAAGTGCGGTTATGGACATTGTACATTATGTAAATATGATTTTTCAGCATGAAATCATAGATGGGCAAATAGCTATTACAAAGGTAGTGGAAGTTGTTCCTTTGATTGCGGTATCAAGGGAAGATGAATATGATATCGATACTTCTGCAGAGAAGCTTGAAAAGCTATATTATATCCAGCAGCTTCGGAGCAATCCATATAACATGTTTAAGCTGAATGTCATAATGCAGGCTGTGGATGGAGAAGCAAGATTTGTCAATTATCCTTCAAGAAGGATGATGGAAAAAGCTAAGAAAAACAGTGATTCGTGGGAGTATATAAAGAACCTTATCCGATTGATTGAAATGGACACAGGCAATGCCATACCGGAATATGCAAGGTGGTGATTAAAAGTGCGGCTTCTGCTTATTAAATTAAACAATCGTATTACCCTCATCAATCAGAAGTCACCTGCTCAAAATGCAGGGACAAGCTTTGTGCTTCTTTCAACGTTGATACTTCTTGGCATTTTATATTTTCTTTTTGCATGCAATACCTTCAAAGGCCTTTGGTACCATAAGGCATTGTGTGGTTTTTCTGCCTTGATATTTGTGTATTTGTGCAAAGAATCATTTTTTGAAATATATGAGAAGAAGATCAAAAAAGACCTGCCTAATACTTTAAAAAAGCTCACCCACTATTATAATCATTACAAGGGAAACATTATTCCCGCATTAGAGGATACGATTGCCAGATGCCCCAAAAGCAATAAGGTCTATTTGATAAAGATCAAAGAAGCATTGATGAAACCGGACTATCAAGGGCAAATTGAGGAATTGGAGAGTAAAATGCCGGCGATTTGGCTGAAAATGCTCTGCCGGCTTATTCTTTCCGCAAAGGAAAATGGGGGAAAATCTTCAGAGGGAGATGCTGTTTACAATAATCTGAAAAGGATGACTAATATAGTAACTTATCTTAACATAGAACAAGGATATAGTGATGCGGAACTATTGGGTATGCAGGTCTTTGTGTTTTTCGCTCCGTTTCTGGTGATACCTTTGACAAAGTGGTATAATACCAATCTGCTTTCAGACCTTAATATGGGAGATATCTATGGAAGCATACAAGCCCAGGGGCTTATCGCTGTAATGATGCTTATTGGCGGGATTGGATCGGTTTTTATTCATTGGATGCGAAAGCTTCAGAATTGATAAAGGAGTGAGCAACATTCAGTATTTTATATTGATTCAAGCTATTGCAATTGCTTTGCTCATAGCCGTGGTTTCTGTATTTGTCTATCAATATTTCAGGTATCAAAAAATCAAAAGGTTATATAGAGCTGATTATGCGAGGAAAAGCTGTTTAAAGAGCATAAGTGGTTTTCTGCCCAATATGCCAAGGTATAAAAGCAGAAGATACAGGAATACAGAGACATTGATAATAAACTCAGGGCTGAGGATTTCGGTTGAGGAATTTTTTTTGGCAAAGACACTGCTTTTTATACTCGGTTTTATATTCTTTGTCAGTGTACAGACTACAAATATGTTTATACACTACGATGACATAATTGGCAATTTGAATATGGAAAAGACTCTGTTTGATCCCATTGAACCAAGCAATCAGAATCTGCAGCTTGAAAAGGAAGTATTTATGTATATAGACAGCAGTCTGCCCAAGAGAGAAGTGACTCTTAAAGAACTTAAAAAAGAAAGCAATTCTGAAATATTCATAGAGTATATAGAGACTCAGATTAAAAGTAAATGGGCTGAATCGAAAGAGCATACGGGAGAAATAGCAGAGAGAATGTATAAGAAACTAATTAAAATTAGGAAGATAGAAGCTGATTACCTAATATACTTAACTTCACTTATAGCGTCAATCATACTGTATTTTATCCCGAACATCATCGGATA
>JAQVFD010000056.1 GCA_028697435.1 Clostridiaceae bacterium | reverse complement strand
ATCTGTATCCTCCGGTGCATAATCCTCCGAAAGACAATCAGTGCATAGGGAGACATTTACCCTGAAGGCCATTGACATAAGCTTCCCAATTACTACGTATTCCTGGGGAGTAAATCCGGAGAATTCGTCCAGCCATATTTCCGAAGACTCAAAAATCTTGTATTGTTGAAGCCTCTGAGCCAATAAATCAAGGTCATCATCAGAATCTATATATTTATCATGGAGCCTCTTCTCAAAATCCTCATATATAAGTCCTATGTCATGAAGCTTATCTGAAAGCTGCGGGCTGATAGAAGCATTTTCAAGACCGGTCAGAGCTTCGGGAGTGATATTATACCTTTTCAATTCGCTAATGATACCGCACAGGGTATTTACAAAGCCGTGCTTCCCGGCTGCTCTGGCAAACACCCTTAAGTCATTCTTCAGTCTTTCCATAATTGTGTATACCAGTATGCTTTTCCCTGCGGGATTGATGTGTTTTCTTACCAGGCCTCCAACCTCTCCCAGCACCCGATGGGATAACCTTCCGAAGCTCAATACTTCCGCTCCGTTTATGCCGCTTGATCCCAGAGCCTTTATCAGCCTTTTCTCCGCCTGGAAGGAGAACTGCTCCGGAACTATAATAATGTGCCTGGTATTGTTCCCCTGCTCCAAACTCGCTTTTATCTCATTGAGACAGTAGGTGCTCTTTCCGCTTCCTGCCCGTCCGTATATTATTCTAAGGCTCATCAGGGTTTTCCCCCTTATTAAAAATATACCTATATTATACATCATATGGAAACAAGCCGCCACGTAATATTAATCCGGCACAGCAAAGAAGCCATATAGGGCAGCGGCTTTCTTTTTTTCTCTGCTGATTGAATTATCACCTTAATTCTGCTAAAATCTTGTTATAACGAATACAGAAGGGACTAAGTCATTATGGATTATATAATAGCTAAATTCAAAAATGATAGAACCAGATCTATCATTTTTATGATAATTGCAGCACTGCTGTGGAGTACGGGAGGTTTGCTCATTAAATCCGTAAAACTGAACGCCATGGCTACTGCAGGAGGACGCAGCTTAATAGCTGCACTATTTATGCTTGCTATAATAAGAAAGCCCAGCATGAAGTTCAATAAGTACAAGTTAGGATGTGCAATTTCCTATGCCGGCACAGTAATTCTATTTGTTATGGCAAATAAGCTTACTTCTGCCGCCACTGTCATACTGCTTCAATATACGGCTCCTATTTATGTGGCGCTATTAAGTTCATGGTTTCTGAATGAACGCACTACAAAACTGGACTGGGCTGCAATATTCATAGTGATTTGCGGTATGCTTCTCTTTTTTATAGATGATATGTCGTCAGGTAACCTGATTGGCAACATATGCGCTATAATAAGCGGTATGTTCTTCGCCTTTGTTGCACTGCTGCTACGCAAGCAAAAAGATGAATCTCCTTTGGAGTCAATATTCTGGGGCAATGTCTTAACAGCAGTAATAGGAATCCCTTTTATCCTCGGATCTGCAATTAATACTTCAAACATAATCGGTATTCTGCTTCTTGGAGTGGTTCAGTTAGGATTGCCTTACATGTTTTATACAATGGCAATTAAACACTTAACCGCACTGGAGGCAATTTTGTTACCCATAATAGAACCTTTATTGAATCCCTTATGGGTCTTTCTTGCATTGGGAGAGCTTCCCGGACCCTGGACTTTTGTAGGAGGCTTCATAGTATTGGCTGCCATAGTCGGCAGAAGTGTAATAATTACGTTAAAGATAAATAATAAAAGACCATCGGCTTAACTTGCCGATGGTCTTTCTTCCTCTTATACTCTTTCAACCTTCATTCCTGTCTCATGTCCGTTAAGATCCTGGACTTCTAAGGTCGTATCCTTAACTCTTTCAATTTTGTCTGCCAGAGTCTCAGTCATGATGTATTCCCTGTATGCTGAAACTGCATTTGCTATTTCATCGTCTCCGTCAAAGTATATGCTTATTCTGTCCATCATTTCATAAGCATTGTTCTTTCTCATTTGCTGAATCTTTGAGATGAACTCTCTTGCATATCCCTCATCAACAAGCTCTTTTGTCATGTTAGTGTCAAGTATTATGAAAAGATTGTTTTCTGCTGTCATAGTAAAGCCTTCTTTGGCTGTTATGCTTGTTATTACATAATCCTTATTAACTTCAAGGGATTCACCTTCAAGCTCAACACTGACTGTTTCTCCCGCTTCCAACTTGGGTGCATATATTGCTGCGTCCAAACCCTGAAGCACTTTTGCAAAGATTTTTATCTTTGCTCCCAGTAACGGTCCTGCAAATTTGTAATCCGGCTTAAGGGTAAAGTCTATATATTTGTTCAAATTGCTTTCAAATACTACTTCTTTTACATTCAATTCTTCCTGAATAAGCGGCGTCAAGTAAGATATGAGGTCTTCATATTTCGCATCTATAAATACTTTCTGCAGCGGCTGACGAACCTTTATCCTTACCTGCTCCCTGGAAGCCCTTCCCATACCTACAAGACTTCTTACAAGATCCATTCTTTCCTCTAATTTGTTATCAATCAAGCTTTCATCTGATTCCGGGAAATATGCTACATGCACTGACATTTCTCCCGTAAGGTTGCGGTATATTTCCTCCGGAAGGTATGGAGCAAGAGGAGCCATAAGCTTAGATACCCCAATGAGTATCTCATAGGTTGTATTGTAAACCGCTTTTTTATCCTCCGTAAGCTCCGTAGCCCAGAATCTCCTTCTGGAACGCCTGATGTACCAGTTGGATAGATCCTCATTTACAAAGGTGTGCAACTTTCTTGCCGCTCTTGTAAGGTCATATACCTCAAGGGCAGCATCAACCTCTGCTATAAGGTTGTTGTACTTAGAAAGCACCCATCTGTCAAGCTCGGGTCTATCCTCGTACTCTACAAAGAAGTCCTTCGGATCTATACTGTCGGTATTTGCATACAATGCAAAGAATGTATATACATTCTTAAGAGTTCCGAAATATTTACTCAGCACATCCTTTACGCCGTCTTCGTCAAACTTCGTGGTAGTCCAGACCGGAGATACAAAAAGCATATACCATCTTAATGCGTCTGCACCATACTTTTCAAACATTTCAAATACGTCTACGGCATTGCCCAGGGATTTCGACATCTTTTTGCCGTCCTTATCCACCAGGTGTCCGCCCACAAGTACATTCTTATATGGAGCTGTCTTCATCACAAAGGTTGATATTGCTATCAGTGAATAGAACCAGCCCCTTGTCTGGTCAATTCCTTCACAGATATAATCTGCAGGAAACAGTTCATCAAAGTTCTCTTTATTTTCAAAAGGGTAATGATGCTGTGCAAAAGGCATTGCTCCACTATCAAACCAGCAGTCTATGACTTCTTTTACTCTTGTCATGGTGCCCCCGCACTTTTCACATTTTAAATGAACTTCATCCACATATGGACGATGCAGGTCAATATTTTCATCTATGTCTTCCAGGGATCTTTCCACAAGCTCTTTAATTGAACCTATGGATTATGTGTGTCCACAGTCGCATCGCCATATATTAAGGGGTGTACCCCAGTATCTGTCTCTTGAAAGAGCCCAGTCATTCACATTCTCAAGCCAGTTGCCGAAGCGTTTCTCCCCGACATATGATGGGAACCAGTTTACCGCATTATTATAAGCAACAAGATTATCCCTGAGCTTGGTCATTTCTATATACCAGCTGGGTTTTGCATAGTAAAGCAGCGGTGTGCCGCATCTCCAGCAGTGAGGATAGTTATGATCAACCTTTTCTCTTTTAAAAAGCTTGCCCTCTGCTGCCAGCCATTTAATTATTTCAAGATCGGTATCCATTACAAACTGCCCTTTCCAAGGGGTTTCCGTAAATTTACCTTCCATGCTGACAGGTTGAAGTACCGGAAGATCATATTTTCTTCCTGTATTATAGTCATCTTCACCAAAGGCAGGTGCGGTGTGAACTATGCCCGTACCATCCTCAGTTGTTACATAATCAGCTAATGTTATATAAAAAGCTTTTTTATCTGTATTTACAAAAGGTATAAGCTGCTCATATTCCATATATTCCATCTCTGTGCCATTGAGTTCTCCCAATACTTCGTAGTCTTCTCCCAATACCTTATCGGCCAATGTCTTTTCTATATAATATATTTCATCATTCTGCCTTACCCTGAGATATGTCTCCTTTGGATTAACCGTCAAAGCCACATTAGAGGGGAGTGTCCAAGGGGTTGTTGTCCATGCCAAAAAATACTCGTTTGCATCTTTTTTCTTAAACTTTGCAATTACGGTAGTAGTCTTTATCTCTTTATAGCCTTGGGCTACCTCGTGAGTCGCAAGTCCTGTACCGCATCTTGAACAGTACGGAGATATCTTATGCCCCTCATAAAGATATCCTACATCCTTGAACTTTTTCAGTATCCACCATACTGATTCAATGTACTCATTTTCATAAGTCACATATGGATTGTCCATATCTATGAGGAAAGCCATCTTTTCAGTCATGTCCCTCCACATCTCTACATATTTAAAAACAGACTCACGGCACTTCTTATTGAATTCCTTTATGCCATACTTTTCAATATCCTGCTTGCCTGTCAATTTGAGCTGTTTTTCAACTTCAATTTCTACGGGAAGTCCGTGGGTGTCCCAACCGCCCTTCCTCTTTACCTGATATCCCTTCATGGTTTTGTAGCGGCAAACTGTGTCCTTAAGAGTCCTTGAAATTACATGGTGCAGGCCGGGCTTTCCATTTGCAGTAGGAGGCCCTTCATAAAATATGAACGGTTTCTTGTCCTCTCTTGTTTCCACGCATTTATTCAGGATATCAATCTCATTCCAGTATTCTGATATGCTTTTTTCATTTTCTGCAATTCGACCTTCTGATAAAAACTTAAACTTATCCATTATATACATCCTTTCTGAGAGTATGATTGTAACAGGCATTTAAAAAGCCCCTTCAGCCAAAGCCAAAGGGACGATATTATACCGCGGTACCACCCAGGTTATGCATCAATTTCGAAATTATGATGCACCACTTAATGCATGTAACGTATGCCTACGGAAGAGCTTAATGGTTTCAGCTCTCCAACTCCGAGGTGATCTTCATAAAATTGCAAATGACAATCTTTCACCAAATGAGTGTCTCTCTTTGAATTGCGCCTTTTACTACTGTCCTCTTCAATGCTGCTGTATTTATCAAATTAATATCCATAATTATATATATATTCAGCTGGAATGTCAAATGATATTTTACCCTATTCACCGATAATTATCAATATCTCAACAGTTATAATTTCCTATCTTTTACTATTTATTAAGGATTGCATATTCTCTGTCAATATAAATTATTGCATTACACTCAGGATGCTGCATTTTTATTTCCCGGGCTATTTCATTAGAGATTTCCCCAGCCTTTTTTTCATCAAATTCATAAGGTACCACTAAATCGAATAAGAGATTCTTATGGTCCTCTCCTCCGACTATCCTGAAATCATGTATTGTCAGCTCTTCATACATTCCATATATCAATTCCGTTATCTGCATCAGGGTTTTCTGCACTACTTTATCATCAGTGTTTATTGGATCCATGTGGATTACCAAATGTATATCCATTTCCTCAGATATTTCCTTCTCTGCCAAATCTATTATATCATGGGCTTTCATAATATCCATACCGGCAGGAATCTCGGCATGCAGTGAAACAACGCGTCTGCCGGGACCATAGTTGTGGACTATCATATCATGTATTCCTATGATACCCTCATAACTCAAGGTCTTCTCAGTTACCGACTTTATAAATTCCGGCTCAGGAGCTTCTCCCAGCAGAGGATTCAGTGTGTCTTTCGTAAGCGTTATTCCGGAATAAATTATAAATGCAGACACCAGGAGTCCTGCATATCCATCAACCGGGAAAGTCGTCCACAGGGAAGCAAGCAGTGATATGGCAACTACCGATGTGGTAGCTACATCACTCAGGCTATCCGCGGCGGAAGCTTCCATAGCCTTACTTCCTATTCTCCGCCCAATTTTTTTATAAAACCTGCTCAGCCATACCTTAACACCTATGGATAATAGTAATACCGAAAAAGAAATTATATCAAAGGAAACTATTTCCGGATTCCTTACTCTATCAAAGGAGCTTTTCAGGAATTCAAAGCCTACGAGTATTACCATAAAGGATACTACCATTGCGGATATATATTCTATCCTTGCATGACCGAAAGGGTGCTCCCGGTCAGCAGGTTTATTGGTTATCTTAAAACCAATCAATGTAATTATTGAAGAAGCGGCATCAGACAAATTGTTTACGGCATCGGCAGTAATGGCTATGCTGTTTATTATAAGGCCTATTGCAAGCTTTGCTCCTGAAAGCACCACATTGCAGGCAATGCCAACGATCCCGCCTAAGTATCCGTATTTCTGCCTGACATTTTTATCCCTGACATTATCTCTATCCTTGATAAAGGACTTAATCAGTATGTCGGTAAGCAATTTAACACCCCACTCTTCACATATAGTATATAATAAATAATAACACATTTTTTAGCTTATACCCAGCCGCCCGTATTCTCAATATTAACTTTCACATCAACATTTATCTCAGCATCCCGGATGATACTGTCGATATCTTCTTTCTCAAATTTCTCCCTGGAATGTGCCTTTATTTCCTTTGCTATGTTTAACGCATCAAAGCCGTATTCCTCCTGCACCTTTTTCACAAGTTCCTGTGACCGCTTCTTAATTAGATCCTCCAGGGATTTTTGAGTGAGCTTCAATGTTTCCGGGAGTTCCCTTAATGGTTGGGTCTTTGTTTTCTCTACTATTACTCCCGACAGTATTATTTGTATATTAACTATATATTTGTCTCCTTCCCTTTTTATCTTGACTTTACGTCTGTTGCCACCGGAAAATGTTTGCCGATCTATAACCTTTTCATCTTCTATAACGTCATAAGAAATTTCTCCCTTGGCTTTGATACCGCGCAGAAAAACTGCCGTCTGTGATTCCATCCAGCCTATATTTTCTGTTTTTCTCCCGTCGCTTACAAAGCACGAGCCCGCCAGCACTATATCCTCACCTTTTTGCACTATACAGGGCAGCATTGGCGCTGTATTATTTGAAAAAACATCCCTTCTGAACGTAAACAATGTGCATACGGGGAGAAAATTGCTTTTTCTTATGTTCTTTAACAGCATCCTTATATATATACCTGTGTTGGGATAGTGCTTTACACGCGTGCTTATTAAATCAACCGCTCTTCCCTCTGCTACCGCCATATACAAAGAATCTTTTATTTTATCATTTCTGCTTAAGGAATCCATCAGTACATTCAGATTTTCCCTTTCGGCAATCTCATTTCCAAAAATCGCAACCTGTTCCTGACCCAGTATATACTGTTCGCCGAAGTGGGCATCCCTCCTGCTTCTTGTCTGTGCCGGCACTTTACCGGGAGTCCTTTCAACATGATACTTGCTTTCGGCTTCTTCATAAAGCACAGGGGCACCTACGCTTATAAGATACTTGTCATCAGGATACTCTTTTTCCTCTTCTCTTGCATAGTCATATCCCAATAAAAACGGGAACCCAAGCTCATCCAGCGTCCTTTGATCCCAACAGCCTGACAAAAGCAGAACACTTGCTGCTGCAGTTATTAACAGCAAAATACGCCTATGAATTACCTTCATCTTTAACCCTTCCTTTACTGCGAATTAACGAAAGCCCCAATAAAAACAGCGGCATCGCAGTACCCAGTATAAGCGAATATGTCCCGACAAAGTCCGAAAAGCAGAAGGTACTATATATGTTTTTGGGATACCAAGCGATGAATGCAATAATCGGAAATAATACTGCCACTACCGCTCCTAAAGATCTTATTCCAAACATATCCTTTATAATAAGGCAGGCACAAAAATACTGATTGCAAACCGGCTTTATAGATGATCCTATCCATGCAAGAATAAACAGAAACTCAATCCTTTCGAATACCGGGATATCCACGACAGATTGTATTCTTAAGACAGGCCATGTGATCTTTTGTGTGAGACCAGCTCCGAATACAACCATAGTGGTTATAACCGCGAATAAATATAGGGATGCGGTAATAGACAGAGCTATTATGCTTGCCTTGAAAGTCTCCTTCTTCTTTATTACATAAGGACCGAATACAATGAGCGTCTCGAAGCCGGAGTATGCATAGCCTGTAGTAATGGCTGCTTTTGAATACTCATTTATGGAATGATTCAATACAGGCATGAGGTAATGAATATCTGCATATGCAAACAATGCGGGTAAGACAAAGAATATCAATGGAAGAAGTACATAAAACAAGAATTCGTTTAATCTTCCCAGTACCTTTATCCCTGAGCTTGCCATGTATGCACTTACACCCAGTCCGAGCATTACCTTTACAAGCATAGGGGTTTTGGGAAGTAGGTACATAGTGATTATTTCAAGAAATATCCGTAGTATCACTGCCGCAGCCAGAATGGAATATATGGCAAACACTGCTGCCAGAAGCCTGCCAAAAATTTTACCGGCAAGCTTTTCGGTAAGTGCAATAAAGGATAAGCCGGGGTATTTGCCGATTATTCTGCTTGAAAGCCAAAGAGATACAAAAGGAATAATCCCCCCGAATAATACAGCCAGCCATGCATCCTGGTCTATTACTTCCGTTGTAACCCTGGGGAGAGTTATAATCCCCGTGCCCAGCATGCAGCCTACGAGTATGAAAGTAAGCTGTTTGCTGGTTATTGTATAGTCCATTTCAGTTTTCACTCGTATCACTCTTTTCTCTGTTACTTACTGCCCTCGTATCATCTTCATGGGGTATTGACAATGGTCTTTTTGTAAGCTTCCACAAAGGAAATCTTAGAAAAGCATCCTTCATATCTCTATACCTGAATGGTGCATATGGAGACATATAAGGTACACTAAAGCTCTCAAGTCTCGCAAGATGAGTCAATATCACAAGGAGTCCAAGGGATATTCCATAGCCGCCAAAAGAAACCGCCAACAGAATAAGAAAAAGCCTCAAGAGTCTCATTACCAATGTCATACTGTAGTTGGGCAGCACGAAATTACATACCGTAGTGATTGCTATTACTACTACCATTACAGGACTTACCAAATTGGACCTTATAGCAGCATCTCCCAGTATTATTCCTCCGACTAAGCCTAACGTTCCTGCTACTGAAGTAGGAAGGCGTATTCCTGCCTCCCTCAGCACCTCAACAATAAACTCCATAATCAGTACCTCAACTATTGGCGGGAACGGCACCTTTTTCCTCATACGCGCAAAGCTTATAATCAAATTTGAAGGTATAAGCTCCGGGTGAAAGGTTGTAAGGGCTATATAGACAGATGTGCCCATAACTGCAGTTATAAAGGCAAACAGTCTTATAATACGTGCAAATATTCCGACCCATGGTCTTTCATTGTAGTCTTCTGTTGCCTGAAAAAATTCAATAAATATCGCAGGAGCTGTAAAAACATATGGCGATCTGTCAGCTATAATAAGAATCCTTCCTGCGAGCATGTTAGCTATCGCTTTATCTGACTTTTCAGTCCCCTGAAGCTGAGGAAAAACAGACCATGGATTATCTTCAATGTATTGCTCAATATATCCGCTGGAAAGTATAGCATCAATCTTTATTTTGCTTATCCTCGTTCTTACTTCTTCAACTATTTTGGGATCCGCTACCCCGTCAATATATACAATTGCAACATCTGTCTTTGTACGATCACCTACCTTGGTCATTTCAATCCGAAGCTTTGGGTCTTTAACAACCTTCCTTATCATCCCGATATTAACCCATATATCCTCTACAGGGCCTTCCCGGGTGCCACGTATCCTTTTTTCTGTCTCAGGCTCTGATATCTGCCTTTCTTGTCCTCCGCCAATGGTAAGGATCAGAAAGCCCGCTATTCCATTTACAAGCAGGAGACCTTTACTAGCATAAATGTATTGAACAGCAGCTTCATAATCT
>JAQVFD010000055.1 GCA_028697435.1 Clostridiaceae bacterium | reverse complement strand
AGTCTTCCATCGCCGCTTTTATTGAGGGTGAGAGATGCCTTGTTCATTGCATTTTCAATACTGCCTTCAAGTCTGCCTGTGATTCCTCCAAAGGAAAATTCCCCCGGACCGCATAAAGTCAAATCAACCTTTCCTTCAGTTATACAGTTTTCTATTTTTCCTTCACCTCGGGCTGCAATCAATCCGAAGAAAGTATCACCGGAAGTTGATATGGACTTAATTATCTGCCCGTTGACAGTAAGGTTTTTAATAAGGGACTCTTTGCCGACACTTCCAAACAGACCCATCTCAGCACCATCAGCAATTTCCCTTATTGTTATCTTTTTGCCGTTGCCGTCAAAAGTACCGGAAAACGTAGGTCCCATATATCCTATAGGAACCCAAGTATTGTATCCCAAATCAATATTTTCGGTAAGCATATAGGAGCTTTGCGCATAATTGCTGTCCACTGTTGCTTCACAGAAGGCAAATAAATCTGCTGCCGTAGCTATAAGGTATGGATCACCGGGAGTACCGGAGCCTCCGCTGAAGGAGGGCATTATTCCTACTTCCTCCTGGGCAATGGCGGGGATTAGATTCCCCCATATAAGAAGAACAACCAGGGTCACAGATACGAAACCCTTGAATCGGTTACTGCGTATATCCATTATTCTACCTCCTTAGCACATATGATATATGAACAATGTATAGCTGATACTTTTGAATTTATACTATCTAATAATTCCTGACAAGTCAATGTATGGGTGTGGACTCGTTTTATGATATAATATTATCAAGCGTGAATTAAAATTAAGTAACGAGGTTATGGCTTTGAAGATTAAATATAAAGAAATGCTAATGGTAGGTTTGTTCACAGCACTTATGGGACAAGTCAATTTCTACCCCTTTGGTACGGATTTCAGAATAACAATAGGGGTTGTTGCTTTTACTTTTCTCATGCTTTATTTTCATACAATTCCTATAATTGCATCATCCATAGTAACAGGAATATTTGTCCTTGCATTCAGAGTCGGAATAGATTTTTTTGCTAATTCGATGGCCATGGACGCAGCTGTCTATAAGCATTTGCCGGGGATGATGTATTATATTGCTTATGGTATAATTATTGAAGGGGCAAGATTCAGGAAGCTTTTTGAAAAACCTATATATTTTATGCTGGCATTGACAATGGCAGATATTCTGTCCAATATTTTTGAGCTTTTCATACGAAATCAGTTAAATCACAATTCCTTTGACGCAATTTTCTCGACTATTATGCTGGCTGCAGTAATCAGGAGCTGCCTAGTATTGGCATTGTTCTGGGTAATAAAGTACTACAGTCTGTTTGTGACTAAAGAAGAGCATCAGAGAAGATATAAAGAACTGTTGGTTTTGACTTCAAAGCTAAAGTCAGAAATCTACTTCCTTAAGAAGTCTATGCAAGATATTGAGAATGCTATGGTGAAGAGCTACAAAATATATAATACCATTAAGGAAAGTAATCCTATGAGCATGGAAGAGGTTGAGAAAATAACTGCAGATTGCCTTAATTTATCTATTGATATACACGAAATAAAAAAGGACTACAACAGAATTGTGATTAGCATGGAAAAGTTATTGCCGACCGGGGATAATCATAAGACGATGAGAATAAGTGATATATTTGAGACCATAGGTGAAATATTTAACAGATATATTGAAGTTATAGACAAGGACATAATTCTGAGCTTTGAGTACAAGGAGAATTTCAGGGTAAGCGAATATTTTATTATTATGTCAATACTGAATAATATGATACAGAACTCTATTGAAGCTTGTTTCAGTAGTGATTCCTTTGTAAAGGTCAGATGCTTCATTCATGAAAGCATGTTGGTTTTTGCGGTCAGGGATAATGGAAAGGGAATAGGGAAAAAAGAAAGGGAGCTTATTTTTGAACCCGGTTATACCACGAAGTTCAATCCGGAAACAGGACATGTATCCACAGGACTTGGTCTGACGCATATTAGGATTCTATTGGAGCATCTGGAGGGAAGCATAAATATCAATGAGGATTGCGAGGATACCACAGAGTTTGTTATCGAGATACCGATGAATAGAATAGTTAGTGAGGTGGAAGACAATGACTAGCTTTGTAGTTATTGACGATGATAGAACTGTCAGGAGTGTGCTTATTAAGATAATCGAACAGTATGGCCTTGGAGATGTATGTGCAGAAGCAGATAACGGACTGCTTGGAGAAGAGCTGATACTCCGATATAAGCCTGATATTGTAATTATTGATCTTCTTCTACCTTATCAGGATGGAATGTCTATAATAAAAAAGGTCAAATCTTTGAATGTAAAAAGTACTTTCATAATGTTGTCACAGGTCAGTGACAAGGTCATGATAGCAAAAGCCTATGAGCTTGGAATAGAATTCTTTATAAGCAAACCCATCAATGTTATTGAAGTTGTCAATATAATAAAAAGAGTAGGAGAGTATCTTACAATGAAGAAAACCTTTGCAGCTATTGAATCAACTGTTATGAATCTCGGCAGAAAAAGTGAGAAGGATAAGGACAAAAAGTCAGATATCATAAAAAGGCTGCTGAATCAGATAATGGCAGATCTTGGCATATTGGGTGACCTTGGAAGCAAGGATATAATGAACATCTGCACCATGTTGTATGAAAATCCGGAATATGGGGATACCCTGGAAGAAACCCAACTGAGTGATCTTTTGAAACTGCTGCAGAGCAAGTATTCTTCAGAAGGAAGAGTTTCTAAAAGTGACTTCAAGGCAATTGAAATGAGGATGAGAAGGACAGTGGGAAAAGCAATGAAGAATATTGCAGCTATGGGGATTGAAGACTTCAGCAATGACAAGTTTGCTCTCTATAGCTCTTCCTTGTTTGATTATGTTGATGTAAAGGCAGAAATGGATTATATAAGGGGTAAAACCAAGTATAACGGTAAGGTCAATATCAAATCATTTATAAAAAGGCTTCTGGTAATGTTGGAGCAAATTGCATAATCAAAGTTTGTTTAAAGCAATTTTCTAAATTTTCTTAACGTGGAATGTAAATTCACGTTTTTTTTTGTTATTATTTGTTACTGATATAATAAACTAATATTAATAAATTGGAGGAGGGGATTCTATGAAAAAGTACATAGTACTAGCTTTGACTGTGGTACTCATTATGTCAGTGGCACTTACAGGCTGTGCTCCACAGAAGACCAATCTAATATTGGCTACCGGCGGTACATCAGGTACTTATTATCCTTTTGGCGGTTCAATGGCTCAGATATTCAACTCAAAGATTGAGAACATGAATGTAACGGCTCAGGCCACAGGTGCTTCAGTTGAAAACCTCAAGCTTATCAGTCAGAAGGAAGCAGAGCTTGCGATAGTGCAAAATGACATGACAGACTATGCTTATAACGGCACAGAGGCTTTCAAGGATAGCAAGGTTGAAAACGTAAGAGTTATTGCCAATCTGTATCCTGAGGTAATTCAGATTGTTTCTTCCGCAGACAGTGGAATCAATACCCTTACAGACATTAAAGGAAAGAAATTCTCAGTTGGAGCTCCGGGAAGCGGTGTTGAAGCAAATGCAAGACAATTGTTGGATGTTATGGGGATGACATACAATGATTTCTCCGCAAACTACCTGTCTTTTTCTGAATCAGCAGACTCTTTGAAGGACAACCATATTGACGGTTTCTTATTTGTATCCGGTGTACCTAATGCAGCAATTCAGGATACAGCTACTACTAGCAGCCTGAATTTCGTTTCAATTCCGGATGATGTAATCAAGAGCCTGATTGCAAAGTATCCTTTCTTTACTGAGATTATTATACCTGCCGGAACTTACAAGGGTCAGAATGCAGATGTAAAGACTGTAGCAATGAAGGCAACTCTGGTTGCCGGTGCAGAGGTTTCTGAACAAGTAATATATAATCTGACAAAAGCATTATTTGAGAATCAGCCGGAATTAGCTTCCGCTCACGCAAAGGGAGCAGAGCTTAGCCTGGAAAACGCTGTTAACGGTGTATCAGTTCCATTCCATCCCGGTGCGGAGAAATACTACAAAGAGGTTGGCGCTATTAAATAACTTGGGAGGGTTGCCGGGTCGGAAATATCCGGCCCGGTTTCTTCATTATGAAAAAGTATCTATATGCGGTTTTTTTAATCATGACTATATTGGTTCTAATAAATATACCGATACTTAATAGATTTACTATTTCCAACGGTAAGACAGGTGAGATTGTCTATATTGATAAAATAGAAAACATGGGGGAATTTGCAGTCAGTTTCAAGCATTCAGTTAATCGTACTCTTGTAAACGAGTTTATAAGAATACAGAGAGACAGGTTCGTTGTATATAAGACCACTTTTTACTCATATGGTGCAGGAATGCCGGAATATGATATCAATAGCAAGCAGACAACAACAATATCTGATGGAATTGTCCAAATCGAGAACATTGACAGAAAGCTTGACAGCTTTACTTATATGGTGGGAACCTATGCAGATCATACTCTAAGCTTTAAAGATAAAACAATAAAACTTTCAGATATTGTTGAACCGCAGAAACCTGCAAACTTTAGAATTCGAAAGATCTCATTTATTGAACTCATAAGTTATATATTGAGATGAATATTATCAAAACTTGGTTTATATATGTCGTGAAAAAGAATTATCATTTCAAAATCAGATAGATTCTGATTTTGTATTAAAGTAATGTACTTTTCACGACATATGAGTACGGAAAATGTTCCATACTATTTGATTCAATGTAAAATGTTCAGCGTGAAACATATAGCATATAATATTTTAAGGAGAAAAGGAGGGATTTCATGGATAAGGATAAAATTCTCAAGGAACAGGTGCAGGAACTGGATTTGGATGAAATTATTGCGAAATATGACAAAGAATCAAATTACAGAAAACTCTCTGGAGTACAATTAAAAATCGTCACGGCACTGGCAATAATGTTTTCCGTTTTCCAGTTGTATACCGCAATTTTTGGGGTGCTCCCTGCACAGCTGCAAAGATCGATTCATATTACCTTTGCCTTGACCCTGGCATATCTGTTATATCCAACCAGCGAAAAAATGTCAAAGTATAAAATGCATTGGCTGGATGTATTACTGGCATGTATTGCGGGATTTGTAGGATTATATATACCTTTCAACTATCATGCTCTTATTTTTAGAGCCGGAGAGCAAAATACTCTTGATATATTCGTAGCTGTTATTGCTGTACTGTTTGTATTGGAAGCGGCAAGAAGGGTTGTCGGGCTTCCGATAGTAATTATAGCAAGTACATTCTTGGTTTATTGCGTAGTCGGCCCCTATCTTCCGGGATTTCTCAATCATAGAGGCTATTCCGTTGCAAGAATAGTAAGCCATATGTATTACACAACAGAAGGAATTCTGGGGACACCCATTGGGGTCTCATCCACCTTTATATTCTTGTTTATACTTTTTGGATCCTTCCTGGATAAGACCGGAATAGGGAAGTTTTTTATAGACTTGGCTAATGCCATTGCAGGAAAAGCTGTTGGCGGACCTGCAAAGGTTGCGGTATTAAGCAGTGCACTTACGGGAACCATATCGGGAAGCTCCGTAGCAAACACTGTCGGTACAGGAAGCTTCACAATCCCTTTGATGAAGAGCCTGGGCTACAAGCCTGAATTCGCAGGCGCCGTTGAGGCAGCTGCATCCACAGGAGGACAGCTGATGCCTCCGATTATGGGAGCAGCAGCATTCCTTATGTCGGAATTTATTGGAATTCCATACGGGAGTATAGCAAAAGCAGCAATAATACCGGCTTTGCTGTATTTCAGCGGAATATGGATAATGGTTGACCTGGAAGCAAGAAAGACAGGTATGAAAGGACTTGAAGAATCAAAGCTTCCAAGGCTCAAAAAGGTGCTTGGCGAAAGATGGTACTTGTTTACTCCTATATTTGTAATAATATACATGCTCATGAGTGGAACCACACCAATAAAAGCAGCTCTTTACGGAATTTATTCATCAATTTTGGTCGGCATGATAAAAAAAGAAACCAGAATGAACTTGAAGATGCTCCTTGAAGCACTGGAAGCAGGAGCAAAAGGTGCATTAGGTGTAGCAATAGCCTGTGCTTGTGCGGGAATAATAGTAGGTACGGTTACTCTAACAGGATTGGGCCTCAAAATGGGCAACGGGCTTGTTGAATTAGCAGGAGGACTCCTGCTGCCTACCTTGTTCCTTACTATGATATCATCCCTTATTCTTGGAATGGGTGCCCCAACAACGGCAAACTATATAATTACCTCTACTATAGCTGCACCGGCGCTTTTGAAGCTGGGGGTAAATCCATTGACAGCCCACATGTTTGTATTCTACTTCGGAATAATTGCAGATATAACACCACCGGTTGCCCTTGCTGCCTTTGCAGGCTCTGCAATAGCCAAGAGCGATCCGATTAAGACGGGGATAAATGCAAGCAAACTTGCCATTGCAGCATTCCTTATACCATATATATTTGTGATCAATCCTCAATTGCTGTTGATAAATACAACAGGACTTGAAGTAATCCAGATTACTATCACATCATTAATCGGAATGTTTGGAATCGGTATAGCTATGGAGGGATTTATATTCGGGAAGGTTAATGCATTACTCAGGTTGTTTTTTTTGGCCGGAGGGCTTTGCCTTATTGACCCGGGTGTGTATACCGACATGATAGGCATTATAGCAATCGGATTAGGATTGGCATATCAGTGGTATAGGTATAAAAGACCTGCAGCAAAAGGCATTTAGCGGAAAAAATGAGGAAGAGTTGATTTAATATCACTCCTCCTTTTCTGTTTCCTCAATGTATTTGAGCTTATTTGCTTCCACTAATGGCAGAACTCTCTGTAATTCTGCCTTATGAGACTCAACAAGTTCATTAATAATTTGCTCCATTATACTTCGTTCTTCAGTATATCTCAACTTTACAATCCATCTGGGATTATACTCCCCTGATCCGTCAAGAATCTCAATATTGAATTTATTGAATACCTCTTCATTGTATAGGTCATATATTCCATAGTACTGATAATCCTCAACATCGGCAGTGGTAAGTATAAGAAATATGAAATATTCTCCGTCTTCTTCAGAGAGATATGCGTTTTCTATCAGATCAAGACCCGCTTCAATACTATACGAATCTATCGTGTGGGTAAAAAGGCCGGTTTCCTTGTTCTTTTCCATAAGTACAAGTACATTGTATTTGTCCATGGTTTCACCTCCGGTAGTTTTGTCATGTGTCCATTTATGTGTAATTATGGTATAATGCTATTCTAACCATTTCGATTACAACTTACAAGGAGTATAAGATGAAAATTATCAATAGAACAATCCATGGAAGATTTGTGCACAGATTGAACAGGTTTGAGGGGATAGTTGAGGTTAATGGAAGGGAAGTACCGGTTCATATACCAAATACCGGCCGATGCAGAGAGCTCCTTTTAAATGGAGCGAGAGTGATCCTGGAAATTAGAGAGAGCAAGACAAGGAAGACTCCTTATGAGCTGATAATGGTGTATAAGGGAGAAAGGCTGATATCTATTGACTCCCAGGCACCTAACAAAATAGTTGAGGAAGCGGTAAGGGAAAATCTGATTAAGGAGATAGGCAGCTACGAATATATAAAGAGAGAAGCCTTTTATCAAAGCAGTAGGTTTGATATGCTATTAAAGAAAACAGAAGAGAGTGAAAAAGAAGAGTCCTGCTATATAGAAGTGAAGGGAGTAACCCTCGAGATTGAAGGTACCGCTTTATTTCCCGATGCCCCCACTGAAAGAGGCGCAAGGCATATGAAGGAATTGACCTCTGCCCGTCAGGAAGGATACAGAGCTGCTGTGATTTTTCTAGTTCAGATGGAGAACATAAAAACATTTACTCCCAATAAACTAATGGACGGAGATTTTTCTAAGGCTTTGGCAGCCGCACATTCTGAAGGAGTAGAAGTGCTTTCATATAGTTGCAGGATATCGGAAAAGGAAGTAGTGATGGATGAGAAAGTTGAAGTATTATTATGAACCTTTTTTGATAAATTGCATAGTATAAGTATTGAAATGAAGATTTCATAGTACTATAATAATAATGACAATTATATCTTCGTTAGGTGAGGCTCCTATACTGATAAATGCTGCTACCCGGAAACATCGAGAGATGCCAGCGGGTGAACAAGTACTATCGAATTAAGGTTCTACTTAATGCAGCTGGACAAATGTGATCCAAAGCTTTATAGTGCCAAAGCTCCGCGAGTGAAGAATAAAGTAATACTTTTAGAGTTTATTTTTCCTTTCACTCAGGTGAAAGGATTTGTTTTTTATCAGCTTGTTAGATTTATTTACTAAGTAGTAATTAAAATTAGCTTATTGAGAGGTGATTTAAATGGACGCTGGGCCCAGTAATTATTGCAGTAGAATATGGATAGACTATTGGGGAAAGTCTGTTTATTTCGCTATTGACAGCCGCTTTTCCCATTGTTGGGAGGAAAGACTATGGAAAACATCATTAAGGATTATATCGAAGCAAAGAATTATTCTGCAATAAAAAAGGCGTTGGAGGATGTACAACCGGCGGATATTGCAGAGATTTTGGAAGAGCTTGACACAAAGAACAGCCTTCTGGTTTTCAGGATGCTGCATAAAGATGCCGCAGTAGAAGTATTTGCACATCTTTCTGTAAAACAGCAGACCAGTTTTACTCTTATGATAAAAGAGAACGAGTTAAAGGAGATTCTGGAAGAGCTGTATTTCGATGATAAAATCGACTATCTTGAGGAAATGCCTTCAAGTGTCGTAAAGAAGATATTGAAGAACTCTCCAGAAACAGAGAGACGTCTTATCAATCAATTTTTGAATTATCCGGAGAACTCAGCCGGAAGTCTTATGACGATAGAATTGGTAGACCTGAAGAAGGAGCTTACCATTGATGAAGCGCTGCTTCATATAAGGCGAACAGCTTTAGATAAGGAAACAATATATACCTGCTACGTTACAGACAATAACAGGAAGCTGGAGGGGACAGTTTCTCTGAAGGACCTGGTGATAGCCCCCGGGAACAAGACGGTTGAAGATATAATGGAAGTAGATCCAATATCTGTTAAGACTATTGATGACCAGGAAGAGGTTGCAAATCTCTTTAAAAAATATGACCTTTTGTCCATACCGGTTGTGGATCAGGAAAATAGACTGGTCGGAATCATTACCATAGACGATATCGTGGATGTTATTGATGAAGAGGCATCAGAAGATATACAGATCATGCACGGTTTGACACCCAGCGAAGAAGAATACCTGAAGACGGATATAATAACTCTTGCTAAACAGAGGATTTTTTGGCTTCTGTTTCTTATGCTTTCCGCAACAATTACCGGAAGCATAATAGAAAGCTTTCAGAGCAGCTTGGAGAAGGCGGTCGGACTTGCAGTATTTATACCTATGCTAATGGGCACAGGAGGAAATGCGGGGACACAATCTTCAACACTGGTAATAAGGGGTATCGCTCTTGGGGAAGTTACTTTAAGTGATATTACAAAGGTAATATGGAGAGAGCTCAGAATAAGCCTTATGGTTGGGTTATCACTGGCAATAGTAAATTTTGTAAGGGTGTATTTTCTTGGAGGAAACCCTCTGACAGTATCTGTGGTAGTAAGCGTTACATTGATGATTACTATTATGCTGGCAAAAGTTATTGGAGGAGTGCTTCCGTTGTTTGCAAAGGCAATTAACCTTGATCCTGCTATTATGGCAAGTCCATTGATTTCAACCATTGTGGATGCGCTTACGCTGCTTTCATATTTTAAAATAGCTGAAATTATTATGCATGTATAAATTCAGATACCAGTCGCCAGACACCAGACGCCAGATTAGGGCAGGGCTTTGGAGTTGAGAGGTTGCGTGGAAATCAGTGGATTTCTGTGATTTTAGGGTTATTCGTTATTTAATTACGCTTAGAGCTTTTTTAAGGACTTTTGAGGCTATCGGTGCGGCTGCACTGCCGCCTCCGCCTCCATTCTCTATAAGCACCGCAATTGCAATTTTAGGGTTTTCTGCCGGGGCGAAGCCCACAAACCAAGCGTGGGACTTC
>JAQVFD010000054.1 GCA_028697435.1 Clostridiaceae bacterium | reverse complement strand
GGCTTTGCCTGCATGTATTTTGATATGAAGCTTATCAGTCGTACTATCGGTTTATCCGTATTGGGTATCATGATAGGAGAGACCCTGAGAGTAGGTTCAAATTGGAGTTTTGATGCTGCAGTTCAAAACAGTTATATCAGAATAATATTATATTTTTTTCAATTCGGTGTTGCAGCTACATTGTTTACGGCTGTTTTAAAAAGAGCCCGGAATATACTCTCAAGCACCCACAGCTACTATGAAAACATCAATAATATTTTCTCCAACGTTCAGGTTTCATCACAAAGCCTGGAGGCTGCCGAGGAGGCATTATTGCGCTCTGTTGGCACCTTGAACGTTAACAAGGAGGAAGATCTTTCATCCTCTAATGAGGTTGTCAAGGGAATAGTATCAAATATAAATAAATCCATGGAGAATGCCAGGGAAATAATGAAATATACCCAGACGATGCTTAAGGGTAAGAGTAAAGACTTAAATTTAAGGGAAGAGGCAGCTCAAATCGAGGAGTATTCAAGGAACTCCAAGGAGCTTATAATCAAACTGGATCAATATACCGATAAGATGAAAGAAAATCTTAGCCTAATCTCAATAATGATAGATGAGAGTAAACTGCTTTCGGTGAATTCCGCTGCTGAAGCGGAAAATGCAAGTTCGGGAGGCAGGGGTTCTGCAATAATTGCCATGAAAGTGAAAATGCTGGCTGATGAATCGGCAGAATCAGCCACTCACATACAAGAAGTATTGAACAGTGTGGTGTATGACGCAGAGAATACCGTAAAGTCAGTTGCAGAAACCTATGATGAGGTATATAAAAGCCTGGAGCTTTTAAATAGGACAGTGGAGACTTTGGTAAAATGGCTTATGTATAAGAATATGAAATAGAGGAATGCGTCGCATTCTTCAGACACTAGACACGAGACACTAGACACGAGATTAGGGCAGGGCTTCGAAGCGCAGTAGATGCGATTAACAAGATGATTTCTTACCATCCAGCCAACGGACCAGGAACATTTTAATAATTGCAGCAATGGGAACGGCAATGAGCATTCCCCACAATCCAAAATATGCACCGCCGATTATAATGGAAAGCATAACAAACACCGGGTGCAGCCCGACACTGTTTCCTACAATCCTCGGAGAAATCAGGGTGCCGTCTATCTGCTGAACCACGACAAGCACGATGACTGCAAGAAGAGCTTTAATGGGACTTCCGCTGAGAAGTCCTACAATTACAGCAGGTATAGAGCCCATTATCGGACCGAAATAAGGAATGATATTTGCTATGCCAGCAGTCATGCCTATGAGTATTGCAAAGTCAAGCCTTATAATAGACAGCCCTATGGAAGTCAATATACCTACAATTAACGCCGCCAACATCTGACCCCTTATGAATTGGGAAAGTATCGAATTAATATCTCCGAACAAATTACTTAACTTTTCATGTTTTTGTTCTTTAATAAGTGCCTTTGTAGTTTTATCATACAGTTCCCTGAAGTATTCCAGATCCATTAAGAGATAGAAAGCAAGTATAAGTCCTAAGACAATATTTACTATATTGCTTCCGAAGGCTTTGATCTTAATGAAGAAATTGGAGATTGCAGAGCTTAACAAGTCGTTGACACTGTCCACGGTACCTATCAACTGCTGCTTTAGATTATCGGACAAACCGCTGTTTTCAAGCCAGGATTTCATCTGACCGAAAATGTGGAAATACCTTTCCGAATAACTTATAAGAGAATCAATAACAGAATTAAAATCTACTTGTCTGCTTATTTGTCCCCCAATCATTGCATAGGAGCTATAAATAAGGATTACAAAAAGACTGAGAACCAGCATGTATGTAAGAAAAACACTCATAGTACGTTTTAACTTTTTATTTTTTTCGGTAATGCCATATTCTTCATCAGTAAATTTTTTATTGTACATAACATTGCATTCAATCCAGCATACTACAGGATGAAGCAGATATGCAGCCACAAGAGCAATTATCAAAGGAGTCAAAACACCGAGCAATCCGGACAAAGCGCTTAGAATGGTTCCTATAATATACTCAAAGTTGGAAATCAGCCGGTATATAATATAAAGAATAGTGGCAAGTACAACAATATATATGTATTTCAAAAGGGTCTTGTCGACATTAAGCCTCATTAATTTTCCCTCACATTTTTTTCAATATTATGGATACATAAATACTTTAACACAAAAACTGCCATTTTCATAGCATTGCATGCATTTCAAGAATAAAAATTATGTAAAACAGCAAACAAAATACTGTTGATATTTCAAGCCTTATTTAGTATAATACTTAAGTACGAGCAAAAGCTCTATTTTTGGAGAGATGGCTGAGTTGGTCGAAGGCGCACGACTGGAAATCGTGTGACTGTTAACGCGGTCCGAGGGTTCGAATCCCTCTCTCTCCGCCACTAAAAATCAAACTGTCCGAAGGGCGGTTTTATTTTTTTGTAGAGAGAGGGTGAGAACCCACAAAGAAATGACTAATTAGTGACAAAACCCGTAATATTTGCATGAAATGAAATGCTGCAAATATAGGGATATTGTCATATAAGTGCAAAACTTTTTTGTGAAACATAAAAGTTCAGGCACTAGCAAGTATGGATAGATAATTGTTTAAAACCACAGAAAATCCGAAATTCGCTAAAAATGTTGGCTGCCGGCCATCCGGCTTCGAATCCCACTCTCTCCGCCATTATTTATTTTAAGCCAATGTTATAATTAACATGCAATTTTTAAAATGTTGCCGTAGAATATAAAAGGGTGATTGTATGAATGAGATAGAAGAAAAAGTATATAGTGTGTTTAAATCCGGTAGCGGATATGCCAGAACCAAGGATATAATAAGTGCCGGCATATACAATACTTATCTTAATAAGCTGCTAGAGGGCGGGAGAATTGAAAAAATTAAAAGAGGGCTTTATCGTTGGGTTGGTATGAATGAAACAGGATACCAGGGAATGGTTGATGTTTCAAAAGCCATACAGGGAGGAGTCATTTGCCTGATTTCGGCCCTATCATTTTATAACATGACTACAGTAAAACCGATGGAGGTTAGTATTGCAATAGATAGAAAAAGAAAAGTGGTTAAGCCGCATTATCCTCCGACAAAAATATACTACTTTAAAAAAGATATTTTTGAAGCCGGGATACAAAAAGAGAAAGTTGGCAGTGTACAAATTCTTATATATAATAAGGAAAAAACACTGTGTGATTGTATAAGATATCGGAATCAGATAGGAATGGATATAGTAAAAGAGGCTCTTCTGGAATATCTGAAAAATAGTAATAGAAACCTGGAGCTGCTTATGGAGTATGCGGAAATCTGCAAGGTTAAGACTATTCTTAAAAATTATTTAGAGGTAATGATATGAGTACTGATCAAATAAAAAATAAGTCTGCGTCACTTGTTTGCAAGTGATGTGTTAATGCTACTCTGTAAATTTAAACTCCTGTATAAACAGGAGTTGTTTGTGTTTTATAAAGTTAGTTATCTCGTTTTGTTTTTTAATTTGGCAATTTGAGGTGCTATTAATTCTTTGTATATAACAGTAATTATACTTACTGAAGCACCGGCATATGATCCGTTAATTTTATAGACAGCATATGTGAAGAAGGCAGTAATAGCAGATAATTTTACCAGAGCAATACAAAAGTTTTTAACTCTTGTATTCAACTCTTTCTTTGGCTTCCTGCGTCTTAAGTAATTTGCAACTGCAATACTTTCAATATTAACATTGACTATTTCATCTTTAATATATTCCGCTGATACTTTTGGGTTATTAACAAGTCTTAAATATTGACTATTTGATTTATCAATTTTATTAATTTTGAGTTTTTGCTCTTTTATATGGAGGTTCTTAAATAGCTTGGCGTTAACTTCCTCTGTGTTAGTATCACATAATGCAATACCACTTGCCAAAAGAGTACCATAATATCGATACTTCAGTTTTTTTGACTTACAATAGTTTGTAAGATATGAAATTATAGTATATAGGTTACTGTTCGCAGTCATAAGATAGTCGAACCCCGTATTTTGAAGGGGATTTTCGCTATTAAGTAGACTATTTACACTATTGTAGCTATTTCTCATTTGTGGTGAAGCTGTAGTAGCAAGGTCATTATCATATTTTAATCGCGTATCTACCTCAAAGGTATAACTAAGTACATAAAAGGCATGATTTATAAATTGCAGAAGACTATCAAAACTATAGTCACTTGTATATTTGTTTAGTATTTGTTTAGAGTTCTGATAAATATTGGTGATAAACAACACGATGCTAATGCTATACCAGTGCAGTAACTTTCGCTGAAAGAATGGATGTATTCACGATTATATTTACTGAAAGTTAGAACTAAATATAAGGGGAGAAAGGTATGAGAAGTTTTCTATGTGATGAGGTAAAAGAGTTTATTGAAGTTGGAACAGGTAAGATATACTTTGATGCAAACGGAATATGCAAATTGTAGGAGCCCGGTACCGGAGCGGAGCGACGGTGGGCGACGTCACCAGCATGCGAGCGAAGGCGAAGCAGGCGTCGAATCCCACTCTCTCCGCCACTAAAAAATCAAACTGTCCAGTTTTATTTTTTGTGCAGAGAGAGGGCGAGAACCCACAAAGAAATGGCCAATAGTTAGATATGACTCGTTTATTATATAATCCGCTAAAGAATCAAAATTTACTGAACCTGGACACATCCGCCGTGGGATACATAGTAGCCTCTCGTAAGAGTATTTTAAAATCCTTTACACCGAGGAAGATTTCAGTTAAAATAAATACGAACAAATGTTTGGAAGGGAAATGAAAAATATCAAAATGGAGGAAATAAACCTTATGGCGAAGAAAAATAGTAAGGAAATCACCATTCGTTCAAGTGCAGCCGAATATCTGACATACGTTGCGGCAACAGGTGATAATTCACAAAGCTATGAAATGCGCTATGAAGACGAAAACATCTGGCTTACTCAGAAAATGCTGGCGACTCTATATGACGTTGAAATACCAACAATAAACTATCATATTAAGAAGATTCTTGATGATTTGGAGTTGATTCCGGAAGCAACTATTAGAAAATATCTAATAGTTCAGTCTGAAGGTAACAGGCAGGTTTCTCGTAAAGTAGAACATTACAATCTGCAAATGATTATTGCCGTAGGTTTTAAAGTGAACAACGAACGTGCGGTACAATTCCGTAAATGGGCAAATCAGATTGTTAAGGACTACACAATCAAAGGATTTGCTATGGACGATGAACGCTTGAAAAGTGGCGGTTCTATTTTGACAGAGCAATATTTCGAAGAGCAGCTCCAGCGTGTTCGTGAAATCCGAATGAGTGAACGAAAGTTCTATCAAAAAATTACCGATATTTATGCGACCTCAATCGATTACGATGTAAATGCAAGTGCCACGAAGCGTTTTTTCGCCACGGTACAAAACAAGCTTCATTGGGCGATTCATGGACAGACTGCCCCAGAAATTATTTTTACCCGAGCTGATGCTGAAAAGGAACATATGGGACTGACCACATGGAAAGATGCCCCCCATGGAAAAATTCAGATATTTGATGTATCAGTAGCCAAGAACTATCTGAGTGAATTTGAAATGGGGCAATTACAACGGCTAGTTTCTGCCTATTTGGACATTGCGGAGGATATGGCCTTTCGTCATATACCTATGACCATGCTGGATTGGGAAACTCGATTGAATCGTTTTATACAGGCAACGGACCGTGATGTTTTAATGGATGCAGGAAAAGTAACAGCGGAAATTGCTAAAGCTCATGCTGAAAGCGAGTTTGAAAAATATCGAATTATTCAAGACAGGCTATTTCAATCCGACTTTGATAAATTAATCGATGATATAAAAAATTAGGGACTCCTGCTCTTCAGTTATTCCTCGAAAAAGCTACCTGTACATGTCTGTCTAACATATTCCGCAAAGCTTCGCACGGCCGGCGAAGCCTTTTTAAATGATACGGCCGCAAGCGCTATGGTACGGCGGCTTTTGCCCTCAAGCTCAAGGGCCTTTATGTTTTTATCCGTTCCCCTAAGTACAAGCTCGGGGAGAATGGTTATGCCGAGGCCTTGCTCCACCATGGCCAAAGCCGAATAATCATCGCGTACGGCAAGCCGTATTTTCGCTTTTTTGCCTACGCTTTCAAATATTCCACCTATATCGTAATTATAGCCCTCCCCCGGAAGTATAAACGGTTCTTTATCAAGGACGTCAAGAGAAAAAAAGCTTTCTTCCGCGAGAGGGTAGTCCCTTGGGAGAACAACAAGCACCCTGTCCTCGTAAATAGGCATAATATCAAGGCGGCGCTTAACGGAAAACTGAGATAGGAAGCCACAATCAACAGTTCCGTCGCTTATCCAGTCTTCCACCTCGTTGTAAACTCCGTCCTTAATCGTTATGCCGATGCCCGGATGCTTACTACCGAAGCCCTTTATCAGTCGCGGAAGCCAATGAATGGCCACACTGGATATTGTACCAATACGCAGGTTGCCGGTTTCAACACCACGAAGCGATCCGACCTCCTGCTCCAGGTGCTCGTTGGATTTTAAAAGCTCGCGAATAAAGGGAAGAAGCTTTTCGCCTTCTGAGGTAAGCATTACGCCATTTCGGGTACGCAGGAAAACGGGAAAGCCAAGCTCGCCTTCAAGAGCGTTTATTATATGACTTACGCCGGACTGGGTGTAGCCGAACTGTTCGGCCGTTTTTGTTATGCTTTGAAGCTCTGCAACCTTTATGAAAACCTTATACCTTTCAATATCCATATCTCTCCACCTATTTTTATAACAAGATTTCAATGAGGGTTTTTGCACACTTGCAAAAACCTACCCGAGCGTTTCAACGAGGCGTGAGATATGCTCAACCCCTGTTAGAAAGCTAAAGTGGTACTCGCCACTTATAGAAGTGGGGGACATCTTTTCGCCTCGTTATAATAAAACGAGCAAAATAATCCTATTATGACAGATGTTAATACCTGCCATTATAAACTGTCGCTTTAAACGTATTCATTGTTTGATCTATACTTAATTATACAATTATAAATATGGCATGTACAACGGAATTGCAGAAGGAGTGAATATATTTTGAATGATGTTATGCGACAGGAAACAAAAAAAGAACTTGACCCAGAGGTATTTATATTTTTTGTTTTCATAATTGGTTTGTTTTATCCCATATGCGCAGTTATGGGTGTTTCAAATATGCTTAATACTCTCATGAATACAGCGTATTCCCTCCTAATGAACACAGTGCTTTATATATTGGCAATAGCCGTTGTTACGGGCGCTATTTCCGCACTACTGTCCGAATTTGGTATTGTTGCACTTTTAAACAAGCTGCTTTCGCCGCTTATGAACCCACTTTTTGGCCTTCCCGGCGCAGCTGCTTTGGGAGTAGTAACAACATATCTTTCAGACAATCCCGCAATACTTCCCCTTGCTAAGGATAAAAATTTCAGAAGATACTTTAAAAAATATCAGTTTCCGGCGCTCACCAACCTCGGAACGGCGTTCGGCATGGGTCTTATAGTAAGTACCTTTATGTTAAGCTTGAACCAGATTGCCGGTGAAAACCTTGTACCTGCTATACTTGTGGGAAACTTAGGCGCAGTAATCGGAAGCATAATAAGCACTCGCCTTATGCTGCGCTCGACGGTAAAAATTTACGGTAAGGACGAACCTTGCGAAATAAATATGCCGCAGAACGTAGACCGGCCGGAAGAAAATGTGCGCGACGTACGAAGCGGCTCGGTAGGGCTTCGCGCTATAGGTGCACTGCTTGACGGCGGCAAAAGCGGCGTTGACCTTGGTCTAGGGATAATTCCCGGTGTGCTTATCGTATGTACGCTTGTGCTTATGCTAACCAACGGACCGGCCGACAGCGGAATATATACGGGCGCGGCTTACGAAGGCGTGGCTCTTCTTCCGTGGCTTGCCGACAAGCTTAATTTCATACTTAAGCCGCTTTTCGGTTTTACAAGCCCACAGGCAATAGCTGTTCCGATAACGGCTCTCGGCGCTGCCGGAGCTTCGCTTGGCCTTGTTCCTCCGTTGCTTACCGGTGGTTTTATAGGTGCCAATGACATAGCTGTATTTACCGCCATGTGCATGTGTTGGAGCGGCTACCTCAGTACTCATGTTTCCATGATGCAAAGCTTAAACTGCAAAAACCTTATAGGAAGCGCACTTATTTCGCATACGATAGGCGGTCTCTGCGCCGGTATTGCGGCAAATCTTTTATTTCGCCTTTTACAGATAATGTAGTTACTTTGACTTTAGGCTGTTATGATAGTTTTCATCGCGGGTATAATTGCTTTTGGTTATGCCTGTGATGTATGAATATGTTTAGTATATTTAGCCATTCAGGTATAACTTCAACCTGGGTGGCTATTTATTTTTCATTGCAAGAAAAATGTACACTTCATAGGATGCATATAAATTAGTAGTAATATTTGCCACAAACATACAAAAAGTTTACAATATATATAAATAACACTTACAGTCAAGTGCCGCCGACTTTGGCAGCGGAATGGAGTATGATACAATGACAAAAAAGAAAAAGATCACAACTTACGTCAGTGCTGTGATGATCCTTGCCGCACTGGCAATTATATTGTTGGTTACGTTCCAAATAAACAGACCGCCCGAAGATGATTTCAGTGGGCTTACCTGGACACAGGCTTTTGTAAAGATGAATGAAACTATGAGCAATAAATACGCCTTTACCGAATGGAAGGATATTCGCTGGCAGGCGCTTAAGGACAAGTATCTTCCCCAAATAGAATCTGCGCAGTCCAAAGATTCATTTGAGGATTATAGCATTGCCCTGCGTGCCTATATTAATGAAATTCCGGATGGACATGTTAAGGTGAGCGGTGACGCCGAAATTGAAGACAAATATATTAGCGGAGGTTTTGGACTT
Organism: Clostridiaceae bacterium; assembly: GCA_028697435.1. Classification (GTDB taxonomy): domain Bacteria; phylum Bacillota; class Clostridia; order Lutisporales; family Lutisporaceae; genus BRH-c25. The sequence continues at coordinate 1,176 of JAQVFD010000054.1, read as the reverse complement.
ACGGTCGCACAATTGGATGACGGTAAGGTCATCGTAACTTGGCTTGATCCTTTTGGACCTGCCCAAGCCGCAGGACTGCAGGTGGGCGACGAGATTGCTGAATGGAATGGTCATCCTATTGTTAATGCGGTGAAAGAAGTATCCACTATTTTTTCCGGAACCTCAGCTACGGATGAAACACTTAAACAGAAGCAGCTTGCTTATCTAGTGCGTGCTCCCCTCGGCACTGAGGCAAAGATTACGCTGACAGATTCACGTTCGGTCACGCTAACCGCTTACAATGATAAAAAGATGTCATTTAAAAAGAATTACCCCTCTGCAGTTGTATCAGACAAGCTCAGGGATATGGTTCTGGGGAACGAGAATTCCGATCCGGAGCCGGAAGGCGTAGCAGAAAAGAAAATGCTTGACGGAAACATTCTATACATCAAGCTATGGGCATTGATTGACCTTGACCTCAAACAGACGGGTAAGCCCATATCTACATTGGACTTGATGCGTGAAGCGATTTCTTATGCCAATGAGAATCAATGTGCCGGAATGATTCTTGACATCCGCAATAATGCAGGGGGAATTGATGAGATGGCGGCTGAAATTTTGAGCTTATTTTATCCGGAGAAAACGCTGTATGAATATCAGAAATTTGGTGATTCCGATGATTTGACAGCGCTCTATATTAAGCCGGAAGCACATCAGTTTAGTGGAAAAATCATCGCGCTCATCAACTCAAGATGCATCAGCAGCGGTGAGGGTGTAGCACTGGGCATCAAAAATCTTTCTAATGGTGAAACCCTAGGCTTTTATGGTACTAACGGTTCCTTTGGTATGGCTGGAGCCAAGATAAAGATGCCTGGCAGTATCATGGTTGATTATCCCTATGGACAATCCCTTGATAAGGATAGAAAGATTCAGCTTGAAAGCCGTAATGGCGTCGGCGGCGTCAGCCCCTCCATAAGAATTCCTATGACTGCGGAAAATGCGATACGGATTGCAAAGGGAGAGGATGTTGAACTGGAAGAAGCGTTGCGAATACTTCGCAGTGACCAAGGATTATAGTGTTTTGTAATTGTACAAAGTGGTGAAATGTAGTAAAATAAGTATATAACCGAACAAAACTTATCAAGAGCAAGGGAGAGACATGGCTCAATGAACTTGCAGCAACCTGCCTGAAAGGCA
>JAQVFD010000053.1 GCA_028697435.1 Clostridiaceae bacterium | reverse complement strand
AACATTGTCAACCACAGTGGTTCCCTCCGGTGCCAGACCTGCCAGTACCAATGCAGCTCCACCCCTTAAATCTCCGGCTTTTACTTCCGTACCGGTAAGTTTCTTTACACCTCTTATAACGGCAGTCCTTCCGTCAACCTTTATATTTGCCCCCATCTTCATAAGCTCCGTTACATGCTTGTATCTGCTTTCAAATACTGTCTCGATAAATATGCTTGTGCCTTTAGCTATTGTCATCACAGCCATCATTTGAGCCTGCATATCTGTAGCAAATCCCGGATATGGAAGAGTCTTTATTACTTCAACTGCCTTTGGTTTTTTGCTGCATACTATTTGGAGGCTATTCTGGTACTCGGTTATAGTACATCCGCTTTCGGAAAGCTTCGATGACACCAACTTTAAATGATCGATTATTACATTATTCAGGACAATATTGCCTCCTGTTATGGCAGCACCTGCCATAAGCGTCCCTGCAACTATCCTGTCCGGTATAACCGTATGTTCCACATCGTGAAATTCTCTTACTCCCTCAATCTTTACGGTACCGGATCCGGCTCCTGATATTCTGGCTCCCATTCCGTTGAGAAAGTTCTGAAGATCCACAATCTCCGGCTCCTTGGCCGCATTTTGTATTACTGTTACCCCATCAGCCGTTATAGCGGCAAGCATAATGTTTTCAGTTGCACCTACGCTTGGGTAGTCTAAGTTTATTTCTGCTCCCGTAAGCCTGCCGCACTCACAGTTAATATACCCATGGGCTTCGGTGATTTTAGTACCCATTTTCCTTAAACCCGATAAATGAATATCAATAGGTCTGGGGCCTATTTCGCATCCACCCGGATAACTGATTCTCACATGTCCATGGCGTGCAAGAACTGCTCCCATTAGAATTATCGAGGATCTCATTTCCCTTACCGGTTTTTCCGGTATAACACTATTTAACTGGCTATTGGATTTTACGACTATTGTATTGTTCTCAAAAAAACACCTGCAGCCTATTGTCCGAAGCAGTCCGATAAGCAAGTCAACGTCCTTTATCTCCGGAACATTATGGATAACCGATTCTTTTCCACTTATTATAGTAGCGGCAAGTATGGGCAATATGGAATTCTTGGAGCCATCGACTCTTACTTCTCCTTCAAGTCTTTGCCCGCCGATTATCACGTATTTATCCATCAACGATTTACACCCCCGGGAAGCCAATATTCTTCAATCATATTAATATATTATGCTTCTCTTCCCGAGGTGTTACTGCAATTGTCATAGTCCGTACAATGTCAAGTCTTGCGAATGCTATGCTATGCCTTTTTATTTTGAACAAGTCTTTCGGCAATCATTGTTATTGAATTAGCCGCATCTGTCCTGCCGAGTATCCTGCTTCTTTCAGCCATTTGTTTAATCTTTTCCGGTTTCACCAGCATATCCGCAACTTCATTGTATAATATATCTGCGTTCAAATCTCTGTCCAGTATAACTATAGCAGCCCCATTCTTTTCTAAAGCCCTTGCGTTATATTCCTGGTGATTGTCAGTTGCATATGGATATGGAATAAGTATACAAGGTTTGCCCAGTGCTGTAATCTCCGACAGAGTACTGGCTCCGCACCTGCTTATTACTATATCGCTTGCTGCAAGGGCGTAAGGCATATTGTATATATAAGGCATTACTCTAAGATATCCTGTATCCTGATGGATATCTTCATTGTTGTACATTTTCAGCATATCATCATATTGAGTATCTCCCGTCATATGCAGCATTTGAAAGCTTTTTTCCCCTACGCACTTCTTTGCAAGCAGCATTACGCTTTCATTCAATTTCCTGGCTCCTCTGCTTCCCCCCACAACAAATACTAATGGCAGTTCCGGGTCAAAACCGAACTCTTTAATACCCTCTTCCTTTTTTATACTCAACATACTGCTTCTTATGGGATTTCCGGTCACAATCACCTTGTCGTTCCGGGGTAAGTATTTCTTTGCCTCCTCAAAATTTACTGCAATAATGTCAACGAGCCTTGCCAGGATTTTATTCGTAACTCCCGGAAAGGCATTCTGCTCATGTATCAGGGTAGGTATACCCATAAGCGCAGCGGTAAGCAGCACCGACCCACTTACATATCCTCCTGTTCCTATTACTATATCCGGCTTAAACTCCCTTATTATCTTCGATACTTTAAAGATTCCGGTAAAGGATTCTGCCACTGCTGAAATATTCTCAAGGCTCAACTTCCGTTGGAAGCCTCTCACCTTTATTTTTATCAGCTTAAAGCCTTCCTTTGGAACGATGCTGCTTTCTAATCCTCTTTCTGTTCCAATAAATAGTATCTCTGAGTCTTTATGCTGATGCTTTATCTCTTTTGCAACAGAAACTGCAGGATATATGTGCCCCCCCGTACCGCCCCCGGATAGTATAACCCTCATTAGATTCAACTCCTGCCTATTTTAACTGTTTTGGATATATTCAATAAAATTCCCATATTCGCCATTACAAATAAAAGTGACGACCCCCCCGAGCTGATAAAGGGAAGTGAGATCCCTGTAGTAGGTACAGATACTGTCGCTACTGCAATATTAAGAGTAGCCTGTATTGCTATCATACATGTAATCCCTGTGGCAAGGAGACAGCCAAAGGTATCAGGACAGGACAAAGCGATTCTCAAGCCTCTCCATATAAGCATCAGAAACAGTATCACTATTGTTGAGGTCCCAATGAATCCCAGTTCCTCCCCAATAATAGCAAATATGAAGTCGTTTTGGGGCTCCGGTATATAAAAGAACTTCTGTCGGCTGTTTCCCAGTCCTAATCCGAATATTCCCCCCGAGCCGAGGGCATAAAGAGACTGTATTGCCTGATATCCTGTATTTAGCGGGTCCGCCCACGGGTCCATATAGGAGGTAATACGTGCCAGCATATAAGGCTTTTTCATAATTATATAGCCTATTGCAGGCAGAAGGGGTATTAACCAGCCAAGGAGGTAGATGATTTTTGTCCCTGCGGCAAACAGCATTGCAAAAGTTATCATTAAAATACTTCCTGCCATACTCAGGTTTGGTTCAAGTATGATCAGCACAAAATATATCCCCGCCAGAATTACATATGGCAAAACTCCATGCTTAAAGCTCCTGATTTTCTCCTTTTTATTGCTTATGCTTTTTGCCATGAAAATAATCAATGCAAACTTAGCAAGCTCAGAAGGCTGCATTGTCTGATCCCCAATCTTGATCCATCTGGCCGCATTATTGGCGCTGTATCCGATTCCGGGTATAAATACAGCAATTAGAAGAACTATGCTTAAAAGCACCAGGGCACCGGCAAACCTCCCTAAAATCCTGTAATCAAACTTGCTCATAAACATCATTGCCAGAATTCCCAATATGGCAAAGAATCCTTGGGATTTTAAATAGTGATATCTATCATTATACTTCATAAAAGATGAAATTGAACTGGCGGAAAATACCATAGCCACACCTATAGCCAATAATATCAATACTGTTACCAGTAATGTAAAGTCAATATTATTCTTATTCCTTGCAGGCATAAAAAGCCCTCCCCCAAAATAGTCACTCATTAACCCATCTACAACGACTTGCCCGAATCTCGTGTCTCGTGTCTCGTATCTAGCGTCTGAAGTTCCTTCACATATTCCTTAAAGAGCCTGCCCCGCTCTTCATAATTACTGAACATACCCCAACTGGCACAAGCCGGTGATAGAAGCACACACTCTCCGGGATTGGCAAGTGAATGACATTTCATCACAGCCTCTTTAAGGTCCTTAGCTTTATATGTATTCATAAACCCATGCTTATGGGCCGTTTCTTCCAATTTATCGGCGGTACTGCCTATCAATATCATATGCTTGACTACATTCCCAAAGGATTCTATAAAATCATCATATTCACTTCCTTTGTCGTATCCTCCGGCAATAATCAATGTAGGTCGTTTCATTGCTTCAACAGCCTTTATAGAAGCATCTGTATTGGTACCCTTTGAATCATTATAGTAGATTACTCCGTCAATTTCCTCAACATATTCTATTCTATGCTCAACGCCCTTAAAGCTTTTCAGAGTATCGGCAATCACTGAAGCCGGGACTCCTGCGCAATATGCCATGAGTGCCGCCGCCAGAGCGTTTTCCAAATTGTGATTACCGGGTATGTAAATTTCATCCTTATGTATTATTGTTTCTTTTTTTCTGCCGACCCTGATTACTATGTAATTATTCTCCAAAAACGCACCCTGAGGTACCTCCTGCTTCCTGCTGAAAAGCAGTACTTTGCTTTTGGGCATCTCAATCAGCTTGGAAGTCAGCAGATCATCCAAATTCAATATTGTATAATCCTTATCATCCTGGTTAATAAAAACCTTACATTTAGCATCTATGTAATTCTTAATGGTTTTATGCCTGTTCAAGTGATCAGGTGTAATATTCAATATTGCAGAAATACTTGGCTTAAAGGAGACTGTAGATTCCAACTGGAAGCTGCTCACTTCTAAAGCAAAAATATCTGAGGGCTTTGCCTTGTCTATATCAAGTATCATGGCATTACCTATATTACCGGCAACAAAGGTCTTTATACCGCTTGCACGCATTATTTCACCCAGAAGAGATGTAGTAGTTGTCTTTCCGTTAGTTCCGGTTATTGCCGCAATTGGAGTTTTCGTCAAACGAAATGCCAGCTCAATCTCACTTATGACTTCTTTGCCTAAAGACTTTGCATTCTGTATCAGAGGAATATCTGTAGGAATACCGGGACTTACAACAACAAAGTCACAATCCTCAGCCAACTTGGCGGGGTGTCCTCCGGCCACCAGCTTTATGGGTAGTTCCTCTATTTCTGCAATTACCTCTTTAAGCTCCTCAACCTTTTTAAAATCATTTAATACAATATCTGCGCCCATATGACTTAACTGTAAAACTACAGGCACTCCAGTAACCGCCGCCCCTATAACCAAAACCCTTTTCCCTTTTATCTGCATAGATATTTTCCTCCAAAAAGTTCTTTGCCCCGTAGGTCTGCCCTAATCCTCGTAACCCCGTGACCTCGTAACCCCGAAACCTGATTACGATAACCCCAGTATTCCTATCAAACTCAGTATTATTGATGTTATGATGAAAACTGATACAATTTTCGACTCTGCCCAACCGCTGAGCTCAAAATGGTGATGTAAGGGTGCCATCTTAAAGAATCTTTTTCCTCCGGTCAGCTTGAAATAAGCTACTTGTATTATTACCGACAATCCTTCCAGTACATATATTGCACCAATTATGAGAATGAATAAGGAAAGCTTTGTTATGACAGCAAGAGCAGCAATAGCACCTCCTAAGGCCAATGAGCCTGTATCCCCCATAAAGACCTGTGCAGGATGAGAATTAAACCTTAGAAATCCAAGCAGTGCACCTATCATAGCTCCCGAAAATACCAGCAATCCGATATTTTTTGAAGCTAATGCTATTACCGAAAAGAAACCCAGCACCACAACTGCTGTCCCCCCGGCAAGACCATCAAGGCCGTCTGTAAGATTTACACAATTTACTGTAGATATCAATACACAAACTGTAAATGGTATGTATAATATTCCCAAGTCGACAAATCTTCCGGTAAACGGTACCAGCACCTCTGTTCCAACCTGTGATATACCCGAAGCAACAACAGCCATGAATACAGAGACCATAAGCTGCAGCAATATTTTCTGATATGCCCTTAAACCCAGGGACCTTCTGTTTTTTATCTTAAGATAGTCATCAATGAATCCGATTATGCCAAAAAGTACGGTAATGAAAAGCACCAAAAGCATATCCTTATCCTTAGAGAAAGCCAGTGCCACAATTACAGCAGGTACTGCAATTATTATGCCTCCCATTGTCGGAGTCCCTGTCTTTTTTAAATGACTTTGAGGACCGTCATCTCTAACCATCTGACCGAACTTCATTCTCGTAAGCACCGGTATGAATATCGGTCCCGCCGTTAATGCCAGCACAAATGCAGAGATAATGCATATAATATAGATATCATATTCATTGGATACAAAACTGTACATTAAAGCTTATCCCCTCTCGCGTAAATACTCAACTATGTATTCCATTTTCATTCCTCTTGAACCTTTAATAAGAACAGTATCACCCGGTTTGACTACATTATCAATGAATGGGGCAGCAGATTTTGCGTCGGAAAATATTAATACATTGCTGTTCATTCCCGATGCCGTTGTCCCCATTTTAATATTTTCGGCAAATTCCCCTACGGCTATTATAGCATCTATCCCTGCTGAAGCGGCATAGGCTCCTATTTTATAGTGCTCCTCAGAAGACAGTTCCCCCAGTTCAAGCATGTCGCCCAATATACATATGCCCCTGCCCTCTGATTTTATAGTATGCAATACATCAATTGCTGCTTTCATTGATTCCGGATTAGCGTTATATACATCATTTATTACCTTTATCCCGCTGTCCAGATCAATTATCTCCATCCTCATTTCAGATGGTTTGAAGTCATTCAATCCCTTCTGTATTTCCACTGCATCCATGCCAAAAAGCCTTGCAACGGCAATTGCAGACAAGGCATTATATACATTATGTATTCCCGGAAGTAAGACTCTGAAATTCGTACGTACCCCATCCAAATCCACTGAGAATTCTATTCCGGATTCACCCTTTTCCTTAATGTTATAAGCAAATATTTCATTGTCTTCTTTCAGACCGTATTTAATCACCCTGAACCTATGGTCAGAAAAATCATGGAGCATGTCGTTATCTCCATTTATAACAGCTGTGCTGTCACTATTAAAATATGAAAATATCTCAAGCTTTGCTTTAAGTATATTCTCCCTTGATCCCAACTTCTCAATATGAGTAAGACCTACATTGGATATTACACCTATATCCGGTCTTGCAATGTCTGAAAGCAATCTGATTTCTCCAAGACTGCTCATTCCCATTTCTAAAACCGCAATTTGATGATTGTATTGAAGCTTGAGAAGCGTCAAAGGCAAGCCAATGGCATTGTTGAAGTTTCCTTCGGTTTTTAATACACTAAATCTCCGGGTCAGCACTGATGCTATCATATCCTTGGTTGTTGTCTTCCCTGAACTTCCGGTTATGGCCACAATAGGTATATGAAACTTGCTTTTGTAGTAAGATGCTATATCCTGCAGCGCTTTTAAAGTGTCTTCTACCAGTATGTACGGTATTCTATTGTCCTCCGGCATCCTTTGGGCAATTACCAATACAGCCCCGTCCTCAATAGCTTTGTCAATAAAATCATGACCGTCAAAGTTATCACCGGTAAGCGCAATAAACATATCCCCGGGATTAATTTTTCTGCTGTCGATACATATACCTGAGACATCAAAGTCCTCGTCAAAATTCAGAAGCACTCCTTGTGTAGTTCTTACAATTTCTTCTACATTCAAGACCTCCATTATACTTCCTCCCTTAGAAGCTCATCTACAACATCTCTCTCATCAAATGGAATAGTCCTGTCCTTCAAAATCTGATAAGTCTCATGCCCTTTTCCTGCCAGCAGCACTATATCGTCAGGTTTTGCCATTGCAAGGGCATATTTTATTGCATCTCTTCTGTTTTCTATACAAATATAGTCGCAGCTTGTGGATTTTATTCCGGATTCTATCTGTCTGATTATTTCCATTGGTTCTTCTGTTCTCGGATTATCTGAGGTAATGATGCAGTAATCAGACATCTTTCCCGCAATATTGCCCATTATAGGTCTCTTATCTTTGTCTCTGTCCCCACCGCAACCAAATAACGTAATAATTCTGCCTCTGGCGTACTCCCGTACCGAAGCCAGAATATTCTGCAGTCCGTCGGGGGTATGAGCATAATCAACAATAACCGTATAGGGCGTATCTGTCTTGATAATCTCTGACCTGCCCGGAACATTATCAACTTTGCTCAAGCCTTCCTTTATAATATCTCTGTGGATTCCCTCTGCATATGCTACAGTCGCTGCAGCCAATGCATTGTATACACTGAATTTTCCCGGTATTCTGATGTTCAGCTCTGCTTCATATTCCGGTGTTACAATTGTGAATCCAACTCCTTTGGAGGTTATTTCAATATTCTTCGCCATTATATCGGCCTTATTATCAATGCCATAGGTGATCAGCTTTGTCTTTGCCTCTGTTCCCGGCTTTGTCCCCAGATTTTTCAGTTCATCGGCAATTATTCTCCCATGCTCGTCATCTATATTAATTATATTTGTACCCTTAACCAAATAAAATAGCTTTTTCTTTGCATTTCTGTAATTCTCTACGGTCTTGTGAAAATCCAGGTGATCTTGAGTAAGATTTGTGAACACTCCTGTTCTAAAATCACAGCCTTCAACTCTTCCAAGCTCCAAAGAATGAGAAGATACCTCCATAACAGCATAATCGATACCGCTATCTACCATCTCTCTGAACAGACACTGAAGGTCCAAAGCTTCAGGAGTAGTTCTTGAAGAAACATAAATCTTATCACCGATCTGGGTTGAAATGGTACCCATAAGCCCAATTCTTTTCTTATTTGCCTCCATTATTGATTTTATCAGATATGTGGTAGTAGTTTTTCCGTTAGTTCCCGTAATACCTATCAGTCTTAGTTTTTGTGAGGGGTTTCCGTAAAAATTAGATGCAAGAACCGGCATAGCAGCTCTTGAGTTTTCGACTTTTACTACTGCCGCTTCCGTAGTCTCAACATCCTTCTCCACAATGAAGGCAGCAGCTCCCTTCTGTATTGCATCCCTGATATAATTGTGTCCGTCATACTTATACCCGCTGACACAAATAAATAAGCTACCCTTATTAACCTTTCGAGAATCATATACTATTTCATTTATTTCAATATCCAAATCCCCTTTGAACGATATCATATTTACGCCTTTTAACAATTCATTCAGCTTCATTTTTATCCTCCTCCACATACGGGTATTGTTGCCAGGTTTTGGCATCCATATGCTGAATACGTTATTATTATCTATCACCTTTTACAAAAAGGCAACCAAAATTAAAGGGTTTCTTCAATTTCGTTGCCTGTAAATAAATTCCGATATGCAAATACTAAACGACTATTGCCTCATTGTATGGGTTTAGTATTCAAAATTACAATAGACCCTTCATTTATATCAGCTCCGGGTTTTGGAGTCTGATCAAGTATTGCTGAATCCATATTATGGTCAAATTCTGCTTCCACACTGTATTTGAGCTTGCTTTTAGCAAGTTCCTTTATGGCATCCTTTAAGGCCATATTCCTTACTTCCGGTACCTTTACAATAGGCTTTTGCAGAAGTTCCTGCTCCTCTGCCGTGTATTGAGGCTTTACATCCATGTATCTTAAGGTGTCATATATTATGCTTTTAGCTACAGGTGCCGCAATTACACCACCATAGTACTGTGCACCTCCGGGCTCATCGATAACAACCAGTACAGACATTTTAGGGTCATTGGCAGGAGCGAAGCCGCAAAAGGAAGAAACAAATTTTCCTGGTATATATCCACCGCCTCCGGCCTTTTGAGCCGTACCGGTCTTTCCTGCCACCTTGTAACCCGGAATATAAGAGGATGCGGTAGGTGCTACTGCAAATTCAAGAATCTGCCTCATTGTGGATGAGGTCTCTTTGGATATTACCTGTCTGACTGCACGAGGCTGGAATTCATGGACTGTCTTTTCTTCATTATCAATGACTTTTTTAGCTATCCGAGGTTCCATAAGCATACCATCGTTGGCAACCGCGGAAAAAGCTGTTATCAATTGAATAGGCGTTACCGATATACCTTGCCCAAAAGCGTTGGTTGCAAGATCTACCGGACCTACTCCGCCCAATTCCCTTACTATGCCTTTTGCCTCCCCGGGAAGCTTGATGTTTGTAACAGAACCAAAACCAAAGGCCTTTATATATTTGTACAGCTTTTCCTTTCCTAATCTTTGCCCCACCTCTACAAATACCGGATTGCAAGAATTCTTGACAGCCTCTGCAAAGCTCTGGTTCCCATGAGGCTTGTAGCTTCTCCAGCATTTCATTCTTTCTCCCGCCACCGTTATATGTCCTATGCAGTTGAAATGGTCCTCCGGTTTGACCACGTTTTCCTCTAATCCCGCAGAAGATGTTATAACTTTAAAAGTGGAACCGGGTTCATATGTATCTGCAATAGCAGGATTTCTCCATAGTTTATAAAGTACATCCAACTGTTCTTTCTCACTCATTGTGCTC
>JAQVFD010000052.1 GCA_028697435.1 Clostridiaceae bacterium | reverse complement strand
ATTACAAGTCAGCTGCTCTACCTGCTGAGCTACACCAGCTTATCTAAGTAATTCTAAGCTTCGCTTATAATTCCTTATCTACTTATTAAATTAAATGGCGACCCAGAACGGGCTCGAACCGTCGACCTCCAGCGTGACAGGCTGGCATTCTAACCAACTGAACTACTGGGCCATAAATAGTAGTTTGATTATATTGCCTCCGCATATGCTCCGGCTTAAATTAATGAATGTTAGTCTTTTTCCGCAAAGCGGAAAAAGTTGGTGGGGACAATAGGGCTCGAACCTATGACCCTCTGCTTGTAAGGCAGATGCTCTCCCAGCTGAGCTATGCCCCCATATCTATGGTGACCCGTGGGGGAATCGAACCCCCGTTACCGCCGTGAAAGGGCGATGTCTTGACCGCTTGACCAACGGGCCATTAATGGTGACTCACCGGAGAATCGAACTCCGGACACCATGATTAAAAGTCATGTGCTCTACCGACTGAGCTAGTGAGTCATGATGTGAGCAGTTTTTGCGGCTCACATTTATACATTCTACAGTGTAAGAGTCAATTTGTCAACATACAATTTTTGATCAAAACCTATCTATCATTATTGTCTGGTTTCTCTTTGGTCCCACAGAAAGAACAGATATCTTTGTTCCGCAGATTTCTTCGATCCTTTCCAGATATCTGAGGACACTTGTGGGCAGTTTGTTGTATTCGGTAATATCGCTGATATCCCCCCAACCTTCAAACTCCTCATATATGGGTTCGCACTTTTCCAGATCCTCCAGACTTGCCGGAAACTCTCTGATTATGTCCCCATCCAGTCTATAACCTACGCACATTTTTACAGTCGGAATATTTGACAAAGTATCAAGCTTGGTTATTGCGATTCCTGTAAGACCGCTGATTCTTGCTGCGTATCTGACTATTACGGCATCAAACCAGCCGCATCTCCTTGCTCTTCCTGTTACTGTTCCGAATTCCTTTCCTGTGACTCTTATATACTCCCCTGTCTCATCAAAAAGCTCTGTGGGGAAAGGACCCTTTCCTACTCTGGTTGTATATGCTTTTACAACTCCTATAACCTTACCTATTAGAGCAGGACCAACTCCTGCGCCTATGCATACTCCTCCCGCAATAGGATGAGAAGAAGTAACATAAGGATATGTTCCGAAGTCAAGATCTAGAAGCGTTCACTGCGCTCCTTCAAAGAGCACTTTCTTTTGTGATTTTAAGGCCTCATAAACCAACACTGATGTATCATCTACAAAAGGTCTTATCTGTTCTGCGTACTCCAAGTATTTGGCTAACATCTCATCATATGAATAGCCTTCAAAATCATAGATTTTTTTTAGATATGCGTTCTTAAGCTCCAGATTGCTTTTGAGCTTCTTCGCAAAAACTTCTTTTTTTAGTAAATCGCATACTCTTATTCCAATCCGTTCTGTTTTGTCCATATAGCATGGACCTATTCCCTTTTTGGTAGTTCCGAGATCATCGCTTCCTCTTTTAAGCTCAGAAAGCTCATCTATCTTCTTATGATACGGAAATATAATATGAGCTCTGTCGCTTACCTTGAGATTTCCTGTTTTTATCCCTCTGTTCTCTAAATTTCTAATTTCATTCAAAAATGCTTCCGGGTCAAGTACAACTCCATTGCCTATTAAACACTGTTTATCAGCATACAGTATTCCCGAAGGAATAAGCTGCAGTTTATATATTTCATTGTCAACTTCCACCGTATGTCCGGCGTTGTTTCCACCCTGATATCTTACTACTACATCCGCCTTCTCGGCAAGATAATCTGTAAGCTTTCCCTTTCCTTCGTCTCCCCATTGAGCACCTACTATTACAAGTGATGACATATATAACACCTCTTTAATTTTATTCTTACATTAGTGCTGCTTGCTGTATTTTTCTCCGAGCAAACGGGCAACATGTACTCCGCTTGCTGAAGCTTGGGATAATGAGTGTGTTACTCCTGAACTGTCACCCAAAACATACAACCCTTTGATTGCTGTCTCCAAGTTATCGTCAACCTCCACCTGGGAATTATAGAACTTTACTTCCACACCATAGAGCAGCGTATCTTCATTTGCCGTTCCGGGAGCTATTTTGTCCAATGCATAAATCATTTCTATGATATCATCCAGTTGTCTCTTGGGTATGACAAGACTTAAATCTCCCGATGTAGCATTTAGTGTCGGGCGCAAAAAGCTTTTTTCCATACGCCTGTCGCTGGATCTGCGTCCTTTTACCAAGTCTCCGAATCTTTGTACAAGTACTCCCCCACCCAGCATATTGCTAAGCCTTGCTATTGACTCGCCATATTCATTGCTGTTTTTAAAGGGCTCTGTAAATTTGTTGGAAACCAGTAGTGCAAAATTCGTATTCTCAGTATGATACCTCGGATCCGAATAGCTATGTCCATTTACGGTCACAATCCCATTTGTGTTTTCTGTAACTACTTTCCCATGGGGATTCATGCAAAAAGTCCTTACCAAGTCATTATATTTCTCTGTCCTATATACAATCTTGCTTTCATAGACCTGGCTTGTTATGTGTTCAAATATTGAAGCCGGAATCTCAACCCGCACACCGATATCCACTCTATTACTCTCTGTTTTTATCCCCAACTTCTCACATATCTTTGAAATCCATTTTGAACCCGAACGTCCGGCAGCCAGAATCAGATGATTACAATGATATTCTCCTTTTTCTGCCATTACAGAGAAGGTATCTCCTTGTTTTTCGATATCCGATACTTCATTATTAAATATTATTTCTACCTTATCCTTCAGGTACTCATACAGATTTTTCATTATTACCAGATTTTTATCTGTTCCCATATGCCGTACCTTAGCATCCAGCAAATGAAGGTCGTATCGTAATGCCTGAGTTCTTAAGTTGCTGTTTTCTGTGGAATAAAGTATAGCATCAGCGCCGCCCATTTTGCAATTAACCTCATCCACATAGTACATAAGATCAAGAGCTTCTTTTCTGCCTATATATTTATAAAGTTCCCCTCCGAAGTTATTGGTTATATTATATTTTCCGTCGGACATTCCGCCTGCACCGCCGAATCCATTCATAATACTGCAGGTGGAACAGTTAATGCATGATTTTATTTTTTTATTATCTATAGGACATGTTCTTTTATTAAGCTCATTTCCTTTTTCCAGCATAGCAACCTTTATTCCGGCGTTACATTGCATAAGCTCATAAGCTGCAAATATGCCGCTTGGCCCTGCGCCAACTATTATCACATCATATTTCATAAGGGCACCGACCTCCATCTTAATAACAAAGCATATCGAAAAACTGATATTACTTATGTTAAAAAAGTATTTTTATCCAAATTTTATCCTAACAGAATATGCTTCTTTAGTCAATATAACACGTATCCATATGTTTTACACTAAACATCTTATATTAAATTTAAATAGTGTAAAACATTTTCTCTGATTCATATGTCGTGAAAAATACATTACTTTAACACAAAATCAGAATCTATCTGATTTTGTATTGATAAATCTTTTTCACAACATATATAGTCTCTTCCTATTTATTATATGGACTTAATCTAATAATTATTGTGCTGTTAGTCTTCCGTATTTATCTCCTACTGTCTGATATTGAGAAATAAGTCGAAAATCAATTTTCTGAATATTCTGATGCACATTATCCACATTATCCACAGAGATATGCACATATGTTCGGTTAGCTGTATAAACTCTCTTATCTCAATATCTGCAAGATAATGAATAATTATTATACATAGTTTATGTAAATTTCACAGTTTAGTTATTCACATTGTTCACAGGTTATCCACAAGCAAATACCTTACATATGTTGTTAATAACAAGGAGCCTCCTACAAAATATTGCGAAAGCTCCGATAATACTACAAAATCCTCATAATTATGTAAATCAGTTTGACATGTGCTTTTCCTTATTTACAAATTTTGTGAATTGTCCCAGCCAAACCAGTTCAACAGTGCCTGTGGGACCGTTCCTCTGTTTGGATATATTAACTTCCCCAATATTTTTTTTATCTGTGTCAGGATGATAGTATTCATCCCTGTATAAGAACATTACGACGTCAGCGTCCTGTTCTATAGCTCCTGATTCTCTCAGATCGGACAAAACCGGCCTGTGATCTGCCCTCATTTCAGGTGCACGGGAAAGCTGGGACAAAGCTACCACCGGAACATTGATCTCTCTGGCCAGGGCTTTCAGCGACCTTGATATTTCAGATATCTCCTGCTGTCTGCTTTCGGCATTGCCTTTACCCTGCATTAACTGCAAATAGTCTATTACGATAAGTCCAAGATCATGCTCTAACTTGAGTCGCCTGCTCTTTGCCCTCATTTCGGTTATTGAAATTGAAGGGGTGTCATCTATGTAAATAGGTGCTTCTGAAAGAGGGCCCATTGCCCTGGCAAGTTTTACCCATTCATCCTCATTAATATCGCCTATCCTTAAGCGATGAGCATCAATAAGTGCCTCTGAACACAACAACCTCTGAGTAAGCTGCTCCTTTGACATTTCTAAGCTGAATATTGCAGTGGCGACTTTTTCTCTTACGGCTGCATGTTGTACTATATTCATCATAAAAGAGGATTTTCCCATAGAAGGTCTGGCGGCAATCAGTATAAGGTCAGACTTCTGCAAGCCCGAGAGCTTATTGTCCAGATCGTGAAATCCTGTAGGAACTCCCGTGATTTTTCCCTTACTTAAGTATAATTGTTCTATTCTGTCAAAGTTTGCATTAAGTATATTCTTTAAATGAACAAAACCTTGAGTAGATCTGTTCAGTGATATATTGAATATCCCTTTTTCAGCGCTATCAATGATTTCTCCAACTTCCTCCGAAGCCTGATAGCTCATCTGTATTGTATCATTGGATGATTTTATCAGCTTTCTCAACAAAGATTTGTCTTCTACTATTTTGGCATAGTATTTGACATTATATGTAGTGGGAACAGCATCCATAAGGTTAGTCAGAAAAGTAATTCCTCCGACTGCTTCTAATGTGTTCCTGGTCTTAAGCTTTTCAGTGAGTGTAATAAGATCTACCGGTTCGCCCTTATTAAAAATATCCACAATTGCATCAAATATCTCCTTATGCGCTTCCCTGTAAAAGTCTTCTCCGGAAATAAATTCTGTAGCAGCGGATATTGCTTCTTTATCAAGAAGCATAGCTCCCAAAACGGACTGTTCGGCTTCAATGCTATTGGGTGGTATTCTCTGTATCATTTCACTCATTTCATCCACTCCTAAAATTTCTGAGTATTTCTACACCACTGCCTGCAAGAATTTTATAGCTGCTTACTGTTCTTCGAACATAAAGCTTATTACTTCTTGAATATTGCCTGCAGTAATTATATTTATTCCTTCATGCCCACTGGCTTCTTCCTTATTCTCTTCAGGTATTATTATATTCTTAAAACCCGCTCTTATAGCTCCCGTAATTTTTTCAGCGACACCGCCAACTGCTTTTATATGGCCTCTTATGGATATTTCCCCGGTAATACAGGTATCCTGTCTTGCAGGTTGTTCCATTATTGCCGAATATATAAGGCAAGTTATTGCCGCCCCGGCTGAAGGCCCGTCAACCTTCGCTCCGCCTACACAGTTAACATGAATATCATACTTGCTGATATTCTTATCGGTTATTTTCCTAATAACCGAAAGTGCGTTAAATAAGGAATCTTTAGTCATACTTCCGGCTGTTTCATTGAACCTTACGGTCCCTGCTTCATCTTCCCTGGCAAAGCACACTGCTTCCAACTCAATTACATTGCAGAAATAACCATTCACCCCAAGACCGTTGATTTTTCCGACTTCCCTTGTGCTTCTGGATTTTTTCTTATTCAAGGGTACATATCTACCTTTACTGATTACTTCTTTTATACAATCAATAGATATTTTAATGTTATTATCTTCAGTATCATTAATCATGCTGCTGTAGCAGTCAGCCAGAATACTGACTGCCTTTCTTGCTTCGTATGTGTAGCTGCTGATTAAATCCGCTCCCTCAATACCTATTTTTGCGCCAAGCTTATCAGCTGCGTTCATTACTATTTCGGCAATATCAGAACTACTTAAAGGATTGAAGAAAACCTCCGCACAGCGGGACCGGAGAGCCGGATTTATCTCTTCCGGCGGTCTGGTGGTTGCGCCGATAAGTATGAAGTCGGCAGGAGCACCTTCCTCAAACAGAAGCTTTATATAACGAGGTATATTTTCATTATTTACATCATAATATGAAGAGTCAAAATTCACCTTCTTATCCTCAAGTACCTTCAGCAGCTTATTTTGAAACATTACATCCAGTTCGCCTATTTCATCAATAAAAAGCACTCCCCCATGAGCTTCCGTAACCAAGCCGGGTTTAGGCTCAGGAACACCCATCTCAGCAAGTTCCTTGTTGGCTCCCTGAAAAATAGGGTCATGAACCGAGCCTAAAAGTGGATTTATTGATTCCTTAGGATCCCATCTGAGTGTAGTTGCATCTATCTCTACAAACTTGGCATTTTTCCCGAAGGGTGTATGTTTTCTTGTTTTAGCTATTTCGAGAGCAAGACGGGCTGTGGTAGTTTTTCCTACTCCGGGAGGCCCGTACAATATCACATGCTGGGGAAAAGGTGAGGCTATCTTGGAAATTAAAGCTGAAACGGACTTCTCCTGCCCTATTATTTCCTCCTGCTTTTGCGGGCGCATTACATCCATTACCGATTTTGTAAGTCTTACCCTCTTCATTAGCTCCAAATCTGCATACTTTTTCAAAGTTGAAGCATTTTCAAGACCTGTATGCTTATTGATAACCTGCAGCTTCATTTCGTTCAGGTATTCTATTTCTCTTGCCTCCATGCGCTTTAATACTTCCCTTTTTATACCTTCTTCGATATATCTTTTCGCTGCAGCATCAGAAAGCTTGTCCTTAATATCTTCGATTAAAGATTCAAGTTTATACTCTGCAATTTCACCGGCTTTTGTTTTGCCGGATACTATTTCATGTAGTATAATCACTTTTTCTTTATTATCAGTAACATTGTCAAGTTTTCTGGTCTTATCATTAGAATACAGTTTTTTTGTAAAATCAACAAGTACATCAATAGATACATCTTTACTGCGTATGCTGCTGTGATTATGACCCACCTGTTATACTCCTCCCTGTTCCTCAACCTTTACATTTATTACTGCAGATATTTCCGGATACACTTTTATTTCAACCTGATATGTTCCCAATGCCTTTATTGCATCATGAAGCACTACCTTTTTTTTGTCTATCTCTATCTTATGCTGCGACTTTACAGCATCAGCCACATCCTTGCTCGTTATGGATCCGAATAATTTACCGTTTTCCCCTGCCTTTACATTGAAATTGACTACCAGCTTTCCGATCTTGGCAGCAAGCTCTTTTGCTTCCTGTTTTTCCTTATCCTTCTTTTTCATTTCGGAATTTTTCTTTTCCTCTAACTCTTTAAGCTTTCCGGAAGTAGCCTCTAAGGCAAGTTTCCTCGGAAACAGATAGTTTCTGGCATAGCCATCACTGACATTTACCAATTGCTCCTTCTTTCCCAAATTCTTAACATCCTGTAAAAGTACAACCTTCATTTATCTCTCTCCTTCCTTAAGATATTCCTCTATAGCTTTTTTCAATAAGACTATTGCCTTTTCCATAGTAAGTCCGGATAGCTGAGCACCGGCCACACTTAGATGGCCTCCGCCTCCAAGCTTTTCCAGCACTACCTGCACATTAATGTCTCCTAAGGATCTTCCGCTTATGAAAATATCATCCTCAATGCAGGAAAGTACAAAAGAAGCATTTATACCTTTGATATTTAACAGCTCATCGGCAGCTTGAGCTGCAACCAGAGCAGGATTTTTTGCACTAAAGGGTATAGTGGATATTGCTATGTTGTTCTTGAACATTTGCGCACCTTTGACTACTTCAGCCCGGGTCAGGAAAGTCTCCAAATCGTCCTGGAAAAGTTGTTTTGTCAGGGTAGTGTCCGCTCCCATCTTTCTAAGATAGGATGCTGCCTCAAAGGTTCTGACTCCAGTCTGGAATGAAAAATTCTTGGTATCTATAAATATCCCTGCAAGCAGGGCTTCAGCTTCTATTTGCTTTATCTTCGGCTTTTCAAACATATATTGCAGCAACTCGGTTACCAGTTCACTGGTAGAAGAAGCATAAGGCTCTATATATGTGATAACCGCATTCTCAATGAATTCACTCCCTCTTCTGTGATGGTCTATAATTGCAATCTTTTCGGCTTTTTCCACAAGCTGCCTTTGCACTGTAAATGCCGGTCTATGCACATCCACAACCACCAGCAGAGTATTTGTCCCGAATATTTGAAGAGCTTCCTGAGGACTTACGAATACATCCGCATATTCCTCATCCTCCTGAAGTTCCGCCCATAGGTTCGCTATGCCTGCATTTACGCTGCTTAGCACTATTTTTACTTCTTTGTTCAGTCCTCTGCAGCACCTGTATATACCTAAGGCTGCACCCATGCAATCAAGGTCCGGTATTTCATGACCCATTACGATCACATCATCAGACTGCTCAATAAGCTGTTTTAATGCATAGGCTATTACCCTTGCCTTCACTCTTGTCCTCTTTTCTACAGCCTTTGTTTTGCCTCCGTAGAAGGAGAGTTTCTCATTATTTTTAACAACCGCCTGATCTCCTCCTCTGCCCAGAGCGATATCCATGGCGCTGGTGCAGGACTTCTGCAGCTCCGCGTGATTTTTCCCGTTGACTCCCACTCCGATGCTTAATGTTATAGGGATTTTATTTCCTGCGTTTATATCTCTTATGCTGTCAAGTATATCAAACCTTTTTTCCTCCATGGCTGTAAGTTGCTTTTGGCTGAAATATAGCATATATTCAACGTTAGAGTACTTATATACAGAAGCATAGTTAAGTGCAGCCCATGCGTTAATCCTTCTGTCAACCTCCGCCACCAAGGCAGGCCTTGATGCTTCCTCCGCTTCTTTAAGCACTTCCTCGATGTTATCCATCATAATAATAGCTGCTATTGATTTTTCATCGTTGTATTTGCCCCTGAGACTTATAAAGTCTGTCTTATCAACAAAATACATTATTATCAAGTTCTTTTCTTCACTGTTTTCATTAACGTTAATCAAATTGCAGTATATATCATAGTACTTGTCTTTTATGTTGATATTCCTGAACTTTTCCATTCCATTCTTCGATATTCTTCCAATGTCTACACCGCTTAAATAAGAAGACAGCTTCTTATCAAGTATGTACTCCCCTTGGAAAACATTCGAAAAATGCATGTTATACCAATTGATAATACCTTGATCATCAATTATTACCAATGGAAACGGCAGATTCAGAATAGCATTTTTGGTTGCTGTATCTACATTTTCAGATAAGTTTTCTATATATAATCTGAGTTCTTCTTTTTTCCTTGTTGCGGCGTGAAGATTATGATAAAAGAGATATCCGAGAAGCAACGCACCGGCTATACCTAAATAACTGTTGTAATAGCCTATAATTACTACCGCAATGGCCATCATCCAAAGGGATATAGTCATATCCGACCCCCATATGTCAGAAAACTTGCGAATTCTCATCTCGCACCTCCAATGATATTCTTAGCCTTCAGCTTTCTAAAGTCAACGCCTAAATCCAGTATGCCGACAAAGACAGTAACTTGCATAAAGAAAATAATGATAAAAACAGTTATAATATTCCGTAATGCTCCGGAAATGCCGTATCTATCTCCATAAACCCGTGCAAAATAGACAATCACAGATATCCCTATTATAGTAAAAAT
This sequence comes from Clostridiaceae bacterium, assembly GCA_028697435.1. Taxonomy (GTDB): domain Bacteria; phylum Bacillota; class Clostridia; order Lutisporales; family Lutisporaceae; genus BRH-c25. Next base: position 522 of record JAQVFD010000052.1, on the reverse strand, counting down.
CAGCGTTAGTATGGTAGAAATATTTATTACTACAGTATTGAATCCCGGAACCTTAAAATATGATGCTGCCCCTGCAAGAACAGCAGTGCCAAGCAATATGTATGAATATGGCTCAACAAGTCTCCATTTTGAGAATTCATCTATATCGGGCAAAATATGACCGATTCTTTTCAGAATTAGTCTTGTAATCTTATAATCAACAAATGAGAAAAATATTCCTGATATCAATAACGAAGAAGGAATCACATACTTTATAAGCTCTATCGCCTGACTAAAATAATCTTTAAATTCCTGCAATTTTTCTTCTGCAACACCAAACTGCTTATACATATTCAAAGATACTTCCAACTGCTGTCTAAAGGTAGAATCCATTTTTGATAAAAACTCCATTCCGTCAACTCCCGCAACCTTTAATGACAGCAGGAACTCTCCAACCATGCTCACAGACAGTACTATACCGCATAAGAGTATTACTGTGTATGGATTCACCTTTTTGTTTATCATGTATCCCATCAATACTCC
>JAQVFD010000051.1 GCA_028697435.1 Clostridiaceae bacterium | reverse complement strand
TATACCTTTTACGGCATCTGCCAGTGACAATGCCGACGCAAGTGCATTGCTGTACCGAAGCTGATCGGTAAATGTACAAACCTTATCAAGTACCAATGAATTTTTGCCTTCGAAATAGGTAATTACCTTATTCCCCACTCTATTATGAGATAAGCTGTGTTTGAAACGGCAGTCCCCATGATAATCAACAACCGTTGCCTGTTCAAGTTTTGTTGAAGAGGTCTCCATCAGGCAGGTTACCCTTGTTCCTTTCATATTGAAAGACTTGCAGTTCATCAGTTTTGCATGGGCTTTCCCTACTCTGGGATCATTTCCGTCTGCATAGTTTTCTATTTCAGCATCAATTACGCTTACCAATTTTATTTGTCCGTCATAGACAACAGAAATCTTATATATGAAATTATTCCTGAATTTCAGTGAAGCCAGTCTTCTAAACTCAATATGTGCAATCTTTCCTGACTTTAGGCTGTAGTCATATGAACGGGTATAGACCCCTCTTTTATAATCAAGAATCCTTGAATAATTTGAATACTGTCCGGATGAAAGACTTACCTGCTCTCCATCCAAATAAATCTCACAGGTCTGAGTATCGATAATCCGTGGCTGTTTATCGACTACCTGAGGGAATCCGTAAGCAGACTCGGCATGGCTGAGCGGAATCCTGTCGTACAGCCCATTGATATAGCTGCCTCTTATTGACCGGACTGCTTCAGTTCCATAGCCCTCCTCAAAACAGCCCCGGATACCAACATAACCATTAGCTACTGTATAAAGGCTTTCCTCCACCAACAGTCTATTTTCTAAATATTTATCACGTTCTAAACTCCACATGTAGTGCTCCTATTCTTTAACAGCGCCTGATGTAAGGCCTGATATGATTTGTTTCTGAAAAAGTATTACAATAATAAGCGTAGGAATTGTTACAACAACCGTAGCTGCGGTAACCTGACCCCAAAAGATCTGGAACTGCCCCCTTAAAAATGAAATGGCCACTGTTGCCGTTCTGTAGTAAGCATCGCTATTCAATGTCAGAGACAGCAAAAACTCATTCCAGACACCGATAAAAGTCATAATCGCCGCAGTGAATATTCCCGGTAGTGCAAGAGGCAGAATAATCTTAAAAAATACCGTTAGTTTGGATGCCCCGTCAATGGTAGCCGACTCTTCCATTTCTTTAGGCACCTTTGAAAAATGCGTAATCAAAATAAAAATAGCAACAGGTAATGTAATCATGGAGTACGGCAATGTAATATAGTATGAATTGGTCCAGCCAAGATTCACAAAAACCCTATATATGGGACCCACCACTATCATCTGCGGAAACATACTCGTTGCCAGAATGACGGCAAGCAGTATCTTCTTAAACCTAAACTGAAGCCTTGCGATGGCGTAAGAGCAGAATGCAGCGATAAAAGTCACATAAACAGTTGTAATGGAAGAAATAATCAAGCTGTTTTTCAATGAGTTAAAAATTTGCGCTTTAAAAAGCGCTTCATAATGCTCCATCGTCGGTCTGTCGGCAAACAGCTTTAAAGCACTGCTGCCCCAAATCTCACTCTCCGGTTTGAAGGATGTTAATGTGACCCAAATAAAAGGGAAAACAATTATCAGTAAGTATAAAAAGATCGCAGTCATTAACAGTTTTTCTGTCTTCTTAGTATTCATATACCCTCCTACTCACCAACCAGCTTCACATTTAATAGCTTAATATATGCAAAAGTGATAATACCGACAGCAACAGCCATTATCAACACTATTGCCGAACCATAGCCGAATCTTGTCTGAGCAAACATCACTTTATAGGCATAAATCGATATGGATTCTGTAGCTCCTCCGGGACCTCCACCTGTAAGTACATAAATCAAATCAAACACTCTGAAAGCGTCAAGGGTTCTGAACAATAATGCTACAAAAATGGAAGGTTTAAGGAGCGGTAAGGTAACATATCTGAACTGCTGCAGTTTGCTTGCTCCGTCAAGGGCTGAAGATTCATATAGTGAATTAGGAATCAATTGAAGCCCTGCTAATAGCAGCAGTGCCATGTAAGGCGTAGTCTTCCACACGTCTGCCAGAATGATTGCCCCCAAAGCCCCTTGGGAACTCAGCAACAGCTGTGTGGACTCAGATATCAAACCAATAACAGAAAACATGTGGGCAACAATACCACTTGAGCCGTCATATAAATAAGACCACATCAATGCTGCAACAGAAGTCGGTATCGCCCACGGAATCAAGGATATGGTACGTATCATCCCCCGTCCCCTTAATGCTTTGTTCATAATAAGTGCCAGCATCATGCCTAAGCAAAGCTCCAGGAATACGGATATAAAAGTAAACACCAAAGTAAATGTAATTGTAGCTCCTACACGTTTATCCGTTAACACCCTGCCGAAATTATCAAATCCTGAAAAGTTGGATTCTATTATAGCAGTATCGAGCTCAGAAGCTACTGCAAGGGTATCTTCCTTTGAATAGAAGGGCTCATCCAAACTGTATAATCTCTCAAGAGAAGAGTTAATATCATCCCGCATTCCATTGACATAAATAAGTCCCTCCTGATCTAACCTTACTATTGCTCCCATATCAGCACCGGCTATTTCCTTCTTCACATATTGGTCATGACTGTCCAACAGGGCTCTTATATCATCAATTTGATGCTTTGTTGAATCGTGCTGCACTACGCTCTCCTCAATATCCAGAAAATATCTTATATACTCTATGGTTTCGTTGTATAGAGCCATATTATATTGAGAATTCATATACAGTCCCGATTTTGCCCGATCATTTAACTGAAAATCAAAAAATGCATAGCGCAGGGATCCGAGAATGGGAAAAATCGAAAACAGCAGAATGAATATTACTGCTGGAGTTATAAGGATGTATGCGGTTTTTTTATCAATAAACTTAAAAATACTTTTCATATTCACCTCTTAGACAAAGAAGCCTTAGTAGAAACTAAAGCTTCTTTATCTTTATTGATAATTTAATATTACTTTAGTTGAGATGAAATTGCCTCAGCAGCAGCATCAAGTTCACCATTGCCTGATAAATACTCATGGGCTTTAATCTGAATTGTATCTGATACTTCAGAGTAGTTAGCAGCAACAGGTCTTGCAATTGTGGCTCCAAGCGCATTTGTGAAACCTTCGTTTGAAAGCAGCTTATTTGCCTTAAGCACATCGGCATCCTTTAACAAAGCATTGAAGCCCGGCAGATAGCTGCCAACTGTAGCATTTATCTTCTGGCCTTCCGGACCTGCGATAAATGACAGGAAGTCTTCTGCACCTGCCTTGTTCTGACTGTTAGCATTAACTCCGAGTATCCATCCGCCTACGGTTCCTCCTGAGGGCAGTGGTGCATAACTGACCTGTTCAACCTTTACTTTGTACTCACCACTTGCAGCCATACCATTCATATAAGGCCAGTTTCGTGCAAATACAGATTCTCCGTTCAGGAATGCGTTATGGGTTTCACCTTCAGTATATACCAATAAATCCTTTGGTACTACCCCTGAGGTCGTGAACTTTTTCATCATTTCAAGGCCGCCCTTAACATCGGTCCAATTAGCTGTAAACTCATTAAGATTGCATGTTAAGCCTTCATACTGGTTTGACTGGTAAACATGTCCGTACTTTGTTTCGTTCTTACCCTTATACTTCTTTGCCATTTCAAGCAAGTCTGACCAGGTATATCCCCCGGCTGTAAGTTTAGCTGCATCTTCTGAACTTACTATATCAGACCTGTAGTATAAGAAACCTAAATCCGGGAAATAAGGCAGTACATAGTTCTTGCCTTTGTATTTTCCTGAAGCCATTGAACCTGCGTTAAAGTCTGTCGGCAGCCAACCCTTTGTCTTTATCAGCTCATCTACCGGCTGAAGGTATCCTGCGGATGCAAATTCTCCTGCCCAAACAACGTCCATCGAAATTACATCATACTCTCCTGATTTGCTGGATAATGAATTTAATAATTGGTCATGCATTTGACCTGAATCATTAGTCATTATTATGGCTTCAACAGAATAAAGCTCACTCTTCTCATTAAAGGCAGCTACTATCTTGTTCAAAGCATCAGTTGAGTCTGCTTGTACCGCAAATTTAACTACGGTTTTTTCAGCCGCCGGTTCTGCTGCCGGAGCTGCTGTCGGCTCTGCTGCCGGAGCCGGTTGACTTTGACATCCTACTGTCAGCGACAATACCATAAAGGCCATTAGAAAAATAGATAATACTCTTTTTTTCATTTCCATCCCCCTTTGATTTTACACCATGCCTATGTAAGAAGCATTGTGCTACGGTATTTCGATTCCGTTATTGACATTATATATCCATGGAAATACAATAATTGTATAATACATAGATTACTTGTAAAATTTCATTATTTGATGAACTTTTCATAATATTTCGTATATAGAGCATTTTCAGTCAGGAGGGTAATCGTGAGCCGAGAAATGGTTATTAACAAGATCGAGAAATATGCATCATACTATAAGCATCCTTCATACTATTTGGAGCGCAAGCTTCTTAATGCGCTGAAGCGCGGCAGCAGACCGGAAGCGGTAGAAACAATGGATGCTATAAACAGCCTGGAGCGTGCAAGGCTTGCAGATACGCCCTTACGTTCCATGAAAAACTCTTTGATAGCTTCCTGTACTCTTTTCACGCGGGCGGCTATAGATGCAAACGTTCCTCCCGAAGATGCCTTCTCACATTCAGATGTCCATATTCGTGAAATCGAAAACCTAAACCATGTAAAGGCACTACAGGACTATGAGTATCAAATGCTTGAAGATTATTTTCTGCTTATAGCAAAGTATCGTCATGAAAACTATACGCCCCTCACTATGAAGGCTATTCAATACATTCATGAGAATATAACCGAACAAATCACTCTGGATCAATTAAGTGATTTTCTAAAACGGTCAAAAACTTATATAAGTGTGTATTTTAAGAATGAGGTAGGTATGAGTATAATGGACTACATCAACCTTAACAAGGCTGAAGAGTCCAAATATTTCATCAAATATACAAATATGTTGATTTCCGAAATCGCTTTCCTGTTCAATTATTGCAACCCGGCTTATTATTCAAATTCCTTCAGAAAATACGTCGGTGTGACGCCAAGTGAATTCAGAGCCACAGGGCACATATCCAAGGACTGGTAATGTCACTTATCCTATACGCCCATACAATGCTCGATAAACCCATTGAATAATCTCAAATTATTCTGGTTTATTCATTGTCAACTCTCCTTTATCTGATTGCTTTCCCCTGAGCAACTAATTCTTCTATATACTCATCAATAAGTTTCAGGCCTTCTTCAAGATTATGAGCATGTGAAAGTGTTATGCGAAATGTGTGAGGCAAATAGAAACAATCACCGTGACATACCAGTACCCCCTTCTGATCAAGCAGGTCATCACAGAATTTTTCTGCATCTACATCTAAGTCATAGTGGACCAGATATGTAGTGCCATACGAATCAGCATACTGATGCAGATATTTGTGTCCATCTAACCATTTATCTATTTTAGCCTTATTTTCGTTTACTATTTTTCTGCTTCTTGCAAAGATATTATCCGCATGTTCAAGGGCAATTGCAAAAATCCATTCATCAAAGACACCGCCGCAAATGGAATCAAATGATCTTCGATTGAACAGTTCTTTTTTTGTTTCCGGATCGCGGCATATAATCCAGCCTACCCTCGTTCCTGCCATGGAGTAAATCTTGGATGAACTGCAAGTTACTATCGCCTTATCATAAATGTCAGCAAATGAAGGCATATACTCTTCCTTGAGACCCCTATACATTTCGTCGCAAATAACCCAGGCATCTACAGATTTTGCAATTTCCACGATTTCCTGCATCTCCTCCAATTCTATAAGCGAACCTGTGGGATTGTTGGGATTTGTGAAAAGAATTGCTTTAGTATTATTATCTATCGCCATTCTTAATTCATCAATGTCAAGTTTATATCCTGCTTTGGGTTTAAGATGAATCTGACGGACTTCAGCGCCTATTGATTTTGGAATTGAATAGAACTGCTGATAGTTTGGCATGATTGATATTACATTGTCAGCCTCTTCAACCATAGTAAGCACTACAGTGCTGTTTGCACCTGTACCTCCATGTACTAAAATAACCTCTTCCGGTTTAACGCCTTTATAAAGATTCGCTATGGCCTTACGGGTTCTTGGTGTTCCTTCAAAATTTGGATAACCCAGATTCATGTGTTTTAACTCTTCCATAAAATCACTCATGTTTTCGCCGGTTAATTCGAATAATTCTTCTACTGTCATCGGAAGAACGCAACTTCCACCTAAGTATATTTTATTTTTCTCACTGTCACATGCAGGATTCAGCCAGTTTTCTAATACAAAATCATCTATTTTCATTATTTTCATCCCCTTTTTAGATTTCTACAGTTACGTAGCTTTTGCATTCTACATTCTATTAAAACTCACCTGTTCCCTCCTCATTACAATAAGTCCATGAATCCCTATACCACCAATAATTCGGTCTTTATGTTACATTATTAATCCACTTCTTTGATTTCAACCGCATTAATCCTAAAATAAATTTTGCTACTTCTTCTAAAATTGCCAATGCATATACCCAGTGTACAGGAAGTTTGAACAAAAATGCGCCCATAATAGTTAAAGGAACCCCAATAAACCACATAGTAGATCCCTCTATTATAAGTGCACTTCTTGCATCCCCTGCTCCACGTAAAATGCCGACTATTATAAGCATCCCTAAAAAGCGAATAATAAATATTATCGAAATTGTATAGAGCATAAATAAAGTACTGCTTCTCACTTCATCAGAAACGTTAAACAAATCTAAAATAAGGGGAGACGCCAATGCCAGACTCAATCCCAGAAATATACTGATCACTATAGAAACTTCCATAAACTTTTTAGCATAATCAATTGTTTGATCTTCTTTTCCTTCCCCTATGCTGTTACCGACCATTATTGCAGACGCACTCGCCATTCCGAAGGTTACTACCATAAACATATTGCTTACTGTATTGCATATTTGAACAGCAGCTGTAGCCCCCGTACCCATGCGGCCATAGACAACAGAATAAATAAGACTGGCCATTGCCCATATAACATCATTTAATAATACAGGCAGAATAATCCTATAGGATTTTTTAACAAAACCTATGTTTAAATCTTTTAGTTCTTTTATATTTGCGGCAAATACTCCATTATCTTTATAAACAATAAATACAAGTATTATTGCTTCAACTGCCCTGGCTATTAATGTAGCAATTGCAGCCCCTTCTACCCCTAGTGCAGGAGCGCCTAATTTCCCGAATATAAGTACATAATTGAGAAATACATTACATAAAAGTGCAGCTATATTAACTATCAGAGGTGCAACAGTATTTCCTATTGAACGCAAAGAATAACTATATGTAAAGGTTACGGCAGTAAAAACATAGCTGAATAATACTATGAATAAGTATTTTCCTCCTAAATTAATAACTGTAGAATCTTTGTTAAATATTGAAATTATTTTCTCCGGACTAATAAATCCCGCAGTCATAAAAACTACAGAAACAAGTAAAACAGATACTAATCCTAATCCGAGAATCCTTTTGATATTTATATAATCCTTTTTACCCCAGTATTGAGAAATAAAAACGCTGCACCCTCCACATAAGCCCATTAGTATCATGATAAAAAAGAAGAAGTACTGATTGGCTATTCCAACAGCAGCAATTTCTACTTCCCCTAATTTCCCCACCATAATGGTATCTGCCATGTTAAGTGCGGATGCAACCAAATTCTGAATCATAATCGGTATAGCAATTTTGAGCATGTTTCTTAAAAATTCTTTATCAACTCTTGAATATAATTTAAGTGTTTTATACACTTTATCCCTCCAATACGGTGCCCGTCACCTACTGCCACAGAACAGATGCGGCTGCAGCTGCATTTGAAGCCCATGCGCCTTTTCCTTCGGAAATTCTGGCGCGGGCAGTTAAATCAAGGCTTTTTATTGTATAGGAAAGTTATACTTTCCTATACAATAAAAATAACCTCTCGATATTATATAATAATACCAAAAGGTCATTAATTGTTCAATAACCGTCTAAATGTTGAACTGTCCCCTGTTATTTATAATTTCTTTACCGGAATCCAGATTTCACTTCTATACTTCGGATTTCCAGTGTCCGGACTCTCGTTCCACAAGATTTCAGGACCTTTAACTGCTTCATATCCTGAAGATGGAAACCACTCTGAGTATATCCTGCCCCACACATTTTGAAGTGCTTCAGGAAATGGTCCAATGGATTCGAATACTGCCCAAGTACCAGCCTCAACTTTCAATACATCAAATTTTGCTGTTTCATCAATTGATGTTGCCACCCCGATGTAATGATCAAGTTCACCCTTTTCTTCCATTCTTCCTTCAGAAAAATTAGTAGAAGCGCTAATAATGCCTGTCGGTTCTACATTTGAAATTGCTTTTAATTGCTTAATTACCTCAGGAGTTAAAAGTTCGGTCATTTTTGCAATTCCTGGATTGACACCTTCAAAAATAACTGGAACCCTCTTCTTAAATCCTACTAACTTAAATGACTCTTTTTCAACAATACGATAGTTCATTTCGCATCCTCCTTTAATTGATAATTGAAAGGTCATTCGAGGATAAGCTTTTAATTGCGTATTCTCACTCCTTGCTTCAGAAGGGAGAATGCCATGCATAGAATGAAAAGCACGGGAGAATGAATCAGCTGAACTATAACCGTACTTGACAGCTGCATCGATTATTCTCAAATTTGTATCTTTCAAATCAAGGGCAGCCAGTGTTAGTCTTCTTCTCCGGATATACTCAGACAAACTTATACCTGATAAAAAAGAAAACATTCGCTTAAAATGATACTCTGAACAACAAGCAATTCTTGATAATTCACTATAATCAATATCCTCCGTTAGATGCTCTTCAATATTTGCCAATGCTTTATTCATACTACTTAAAGAATCCATCAAACAACCTCCTTTCACCAACAATATTATCAAAGGATGTATTTATCCATCCGACAATCTGTGCACAGTTAAGTCAGGTCTATTTCTCTCCTATTTCTTTTTGGTCTTGTTCCTTCTCGATCAGGGTCAATGCTATCTTCAGTGCGACAATTCTTCGTTCAAGAAGAGTTTGCTGTGACTTGCCCAGTTTTGTTGCATCTATATTCTCGCACTTTTGGAGCGTGGACAGCAAGGCGCGATGCGCTTCGCTCAACTCTTTGGATGTAAAGTCCGACATATACAACCCCCCACTTGTTTCATTCTCCACCGAACAATATCGGTAATGAGTTCATTGTCTATCGGCTTGCCAAGGGGTAGCTGAATCGCACCCTTGGAAGTCCTATAACTTTTTAGGTCGCACCTCTTCCGGTTGTGCGGCGATGTATTCGTCAATGCTGTTTGGTTTCATATAATTACCTCCGCTCATTTATAATTACTTTTACGACATCGCCCGCTTGCTTACCGATTTTTACTCTGATGTCCTTACGAATTCCAACGATGTAGCACACCGAACCGTCAGCATTTTTCACGCCCATATTAACAATACTCCCATTATAAGGCTCTCCATCAAAAGTTGCATGTACTTTAACCCTGCCTTTGCCGAACTCCGCTTTCAAGTCGTACGGAAATTCGACATATGCGCCGTCTATATCAGAGACTTTCTGAATGACGGCTTCAAATTCATATGTTTTATTATACATATATCCAACCCCCCCTTTCAACCTATTGGTTCGATAGTTACAGTCCCAACTTCTTGTCCGTTTGATAGAAATGTATTCAAAGACATACTCTGTTTCTTCTGCTTTGTTTTGCTTTGTACAATGCCTTATCTGCATATTCAGCAACTTCATTTGCATTGTTTACTGTATCAGGATAAACAGCAACCCCTATAGAAACTGTAATATGAATAGTTTTGCCATTTTCAACTGTAAAATTATGATCCTCAGCCTTCCGCCTCCCCAGCTTACAAAATCACCATCAGTGGCAGCGGATTCAAAATAATCTACATCTGAAAGCTCTGAATATTTCACTGTATTTAGCTTTTTTGAAAAGTTTACAATTACATTGCTGCCCCCTTCCATTCACATGAGCAGCCGATAGTCTTTCATCGGAAGCACTGATTTTATATATCCCATATAAATATCCCCCTTCATAAATATACAGAAATCTCATTCTATAAAATACAATAGTACAGGATTTGAAATTACACATCGTCCATATGGACAACCTTTATTATTTATTATTTTTTCTACTTCCCAGTTAGTCTGGCGCCTGTCTAAAACATCACTTGCGTTAGCATAGTTGTCATAGACCTTTGAAAGAAGTATAGTATAATCAACGAGGTGATAAAGGACTTAAGGTAACAGGTGTAGACCCTTCCACAGGAATGTTGAGTCAAGCAAGTAAGAGACTAGAAAATGAAGATATTGAATTGATTAAAATTATACTCGGTGAAAACCTGCCTTTTCTTGATAATTCTTTTAATATAGTG
>JAQVFD010000050.1 GCA_028697435.1 Clostridiaceae bacterium | reverse complement strand
GGGCAAGTTATGTGGATAGTGAGCGAAAATATAACAGCCTATATGCTATGAAGAGAGATATGTTGATAAAATCAGACCCGGAGAAAGCACAAAATTTGCTGAATCTTACTGAGCAATTAAGCGCTTCAAAAAACGCATTGAAAGAAGTAAAAGAGGCTATTTCTGCCGGCAGAAGTGTAATTAATAGCTTGGAGAATGCAATGGGCAGCCTTGATAGCGCGGGTGGCTGGGGTGTGTGGGATATGCTTGGGGGAGGATTGATTTCCGACCTGGCAAAGCATTCTCATATAGATAATGCCAAATATGAGGCTGAACAGGCTCAGATTTTATTGCGTCGATTCAGGGCTGAGCTTGCAGATATAAAAATCAGAGATGACATTAGTTTTGAAACCGATGGCTTTGCCAAGTTTGCAGATTTTTTCTTTGACGGATTGATTGCTGACTGGTTCATGCAGTCAAAAATTCATAACTCTTATGAGAGTGTATCCCGGGTCAGGAGTCAGGTCCAAAACGTATTAAATAAGCTCAGCAGTTTGGAAAGCCGGGAATCCTCAATAATCAGTAAAACTGAAAAGGAAATTAAAGAGTTGATAACCAAGGCATGAAGAAGAGGAGTTGTTTGATATGAAAACAAGGCTACTGATTGTTTTAGTGATTCTGGCTCTGTTGACTGCCGGATGCAGTCAACCTGTTACAGATTCCGGTGAGAAGGATCCAATCACAGGCTTTGCAATTGAAAATGCAATAATGCAATATTATGAGAATACTTCCGAACCCATAATTATTTATGAGCAAATACCCTTTGAGGACGGCACCCTTGTGCTTGCTGAAAAGCTGATGGACGGAGAACATTATCCTGATTTGCATTTTGTTGATAATAGCGGCAAGGTTACACACTTAACCCGGGGCAGCTACTGTTGGACCCTCAACTACACTCAATTCAAGGATAATTATATTTATTTTGGGCTTGCGGGTGTGGAAACGCGCCAATATATAGACAATCCAATTCCTGTTGAAAAGGTAGAGGCTTTATTTCCTGATAAAACAGTCAGTGTGATACCGGGTAAGAGCATTATCGCACATATTAATCTGATAGACAGGGATAGCCGATTCTTTAAGAATCCCCAAGGGTATATAATGCCCGTCAAAGGAAGGGAAGTACCTTATGATTTCACAGCATTGCTGGAAAACGGAGAAGAACTTTCTTTCAGTAAAAAAGTATTAAATGCCGGCATTGATCATATGCCTGACTATCTTGAGTCGAAGAAGGCAGAAGTATATAATTCCATTGCCTTTACATTTACACCGATGCTGACTCCGGAAGAATGGCAGAAAGGCTATTTCTCAGGCGAGATTTGTCTTGAGGGCAAAACCGATCATAGGGGTAATAGAAATGCTCTTCATTTAAGACCCACAGGGCATATGAGCCTATTAGACTCGTTTATTCTGCCTCAGGATATAAAGCCCTTATATCTTTCCGATAACTATATAAGAACAACCGACTTTTCAACCGGGGAGACAGTCACAGTGAAGTATCCGGAGGATAGAAAGCTTATGGACTGCCGTATCCTGAGATTAACGAAGGAGAAGGTTGAAAAGGAAATCGGACAGGACAGCTTTGCTGTAATTGATGTGGATAATAAGGGGCAAGTCACACTGCCCCATGAGAAGGGGCACTATCTGTTCCTTCTGCGGATTCTGGAGGATAAAGAAATACAGACCTATACAGGTATGCTGGTAATTAAGTAGTGAAACAGGTAGCAAAAAAAATTTGAGTGGGGTGATAATATGGCAAAGATATCAAAGGAAAGAAAAACTACGTACTATATAGGAATTGGGATGATGGGTATAGGTTTTATACTCTTCATTTCAGTATTCTTCTCTGCTGCAAGATTTATGAATGATCCCTTCGTAGGTGGCGGCCCTTCTTTTTCAAATGCAGTGATAGGAATGGTGTTTATGATTGCAGGTTCTGTTGTCATGAACATCGGTGCTAAAGGGACGGCAGGTTCAGGGCTGCTGCTTGACCCTGACAAGGCAAGGGAAGACCTGAAGCCGTTTAGTGAGGCAAAGGGCGGAATGATAAATGATGTTATAAGCAATATAGATGCTATTGATCAGATAACCAACTCTAAGGAGGCAAAGGAAGTAATAAAAGTAAGGTGCAGAAGCTGCGGAAGCCTTAACGATGAGGATGCAAGGTTCTGCAAGACCTGCGGAAAAGAGCTTTAAGGAGGTCTTTTTATGCTTAGAAAAAAGAAGTTATTTTTGTTAATGACTTTGTCAATGATAATGGCAATTGCCCTTATTTCGGTGTGTTATGGAAATTCGGCAGAACCTCCGTCAATATTGATAATAGTCCCTAATGCACCTGAAGACCTTGAAATAAGCATTGGTTCAGGTAATACTAATATGAAAGCAAACATGCGGGATAAAATCATTGAAAAGTATTATGCCTTTTACTCATCGGAATTAAGGATAGCAAATGATTACAATATTAATGTCAGTACAAGAGAGGGCAGCTTTGAAATATCACTGGAGAAGCCATTAAGAACATATAACAACATTTATACACTGGATTTAAAGGATCAAACACTAACGCCGGGAAAGTTATTATCAAGATCAATTCTTTTAGTATCCATACGTATTATTCTGACATTGGCAATTGAAGCAATAATATTCTGGTTATTTGGTTTCAGGAATAAAAAGTCATGGATTGCATTTCTCATTATCAATTTAATAACCCAGGGGGCGCTAAACATCTGGTTGAATGGATTTAGCCCTATGGCAAGCTATTTGATTTTTTCACTTATATTTGGAGAATTCCTGATATTCATTACTGAAATCATTGCATTTTTAGCATTGACAAAAGAGCATAGACGTGCGAGAACCCTGTTGTATGTGTTAACGGCAAATTTCCTGAGCTTATTTGCGGGAGGATATATAATCACAATTTTGCCGATATAAGGAGATAAGATAATGGCAGACGCCGGCGAAGGTTTTTTTAAAAGAGTATATGAAATTGTTGCCCTGATACCTGCAGGTAAGGTTGCCACATATGGCGGAATAGCCAGGATGATAGGAAGTCCCGGAAGTGCAAGGATAGTAGGCTGGGCCATGAGAAGCGCACCGAAGGGCTTGAAGCTGCCCTGCCATAGAGTCGTGAGGACAACAGGTGAGCTATGCCCAAGCTATGTATTTGGAGACTCGGAAATACAGCGGTCGATACTGGATGCTGAAGGAATTACTTTCAGGGAAGACGGGACTATCGATATGGAGCGACACTTATGGCAAGTTTAGAGTGCATCTGGCAATGAAATGAATAAATGATATAATGTGCTCAAGCGCACATTATATCTTTATTTAAATGCCGTGCGATTATTTTGGCTTTGCCAAAAACGCACATGGCACAATCATAAATTCAAAAGAATTTATGATATAATGTAATAAATGATTCCAATTAAGGAGAAATTTGTTTAATGAATATATTTAAAAATCTTTTGAGATTTTTATATGGACATGCCATCTTGATACTGACTCTGGCGGTAATAGCAGCAAGTCTAGTGCTGTTCTGGCTGCAGCAGTAGGAAATAAAGCCATATATTTCTAAGCCAAAATATCATTTTTATTTTATTGCGCAAAACTCTGTTGACCCCTTTTGGAATGAAGTAATGCAAGGGATTCAAGATTCGGCAGAAGATAATAATGTTGTTGTTGAATACAATGCACCCCGTTTCAATAACCCTAAAGAAGAATTGCAATTCATGGATATTGCCATTATATCAAAGGTTGACGGAATAATTACCCATGTGCCAGGGGGTATAGGGTTTACGGATATTATAGATAAGGCTTATGACAATGGGATTCCTGTAATAACTATAGAAAATGATGACAGCGAAAGCAAAAGATATGCCTTTGCCGGTACAAACAGCTTTGAATTGGGAAGTGAAGCAGCCAGACTATTGATCGAAGCCACTGATGCCAATGCGAAGGTTGCAGTAATTCTTAATGGTGATTTGGAACAGGATGCTATAGAGCATAATTTGAAAATGAACGGTTTTATCAGCACCTTAAAGGAATATCCCAATATGAATATAGTCAAAACCTATACCTCTAAAATGGGGATATTGAGTGCAGAAGAGATAACCCAAACAATAATTGACAGTAATAATGGGGTAAATGCAATTTTTACCGCAAGCTCTGCCGATACACTAGGCTCAGCCCAGCTGATTGTGGACAGAAGCAGGGTAGGCAAGATAATTTTGGTAGGCTATGGCAATTCCGAGTAAATTTTAAGATACATAGATAAAGAAATAATCTATGGGGCGGTTGCCAGTGATCCGTATAAAATGGGATATGAAAGCATCAGGGCTCTTGTAGATGTAAAGGATAACAAAAGCGTACCCAGCTTTATAGATACACAGGTTAAAGTTATTACAAAGAAAAGTTTGAGCAAATGAAGGGAAATGTTAATTGAGAAACATATAGACGGTGAGAATATGAACAGTGGATTGTTAACCTTTATAGGCATAAGGAAAAAGCTAATAATGTACTTTCTGGTGACTATCTTGCTATTAGGTGTTATAAGTTTTTTTTCATATTATAATGCAAGAGTTGTACTTAGGAACGTCAACAGCATTATCACTGACTATTCTTACCTGAACAGTCTGAATAATGATGTAAATTCTCTTATGATGGAACTGGAGAAATATTTGACTTCGGCCTCTTCTGAGAATCTGCTGAATTACTATACCCATTATAATACCCTTCAGGAAACTTCAAGAAAAATACCAAGAGTGGCAGAACGCAATAGCGAAATGCTTCTTTTGAAGGATATAGGGAACATGATTGATGAGCTTCTTGCAGAAGCAGACGATGCCATACTCGCAAAAAGAGGCAGAATCAGCAGCAGGTATATTTCAAATTTCCAAAGGTCCGATCAAATAAGTGAATATATAAAGCTATATAATAATAAGCTGTTGGACAATAAATTGAAAACAGGTTCAGAAAAATATGAGAACATTAATAAGACAATGAACTTTATCAGTTATTTTAACTTATTGATAATTATTGCCGCACTGTTTGCTAATATATACATTGCAATCGTTTCAACCTATCGATTGACTAAGCCGATTTCGGAGCTGTCCCGTTCTGCAGAGAAAATCGCTGAAGGAGATTTTAACATAGAATTGACTCAGACACATACCGGAGACGAAACTGACATATTGGCGGGAGCTTTTATAAAGATGGTAAGCAGCATTAAGGCATATATCAATGAATTGAAAAGCCAGGCAGAGGTGGAGAAGCGTCTTAAGGAGCAGGAAATGCAAAACCTGAAGATGATGAGTCACCTTAAGGAGGCAGAATTGAAATTTCTGCAGTCCCAGATTAATCCACACTTTTTATTCAATACTTTAAATGCGGCAGCTCAATTAGCAGCTATAGAGGAAGCAGACAAATCTTCTGAATTCATAGTCAGTATAGCTGATTTATTCAGGTATAATCTTAAAAATATTGACGAACTAACATCTCTGGAGGATGAAATCCGATATGTAAGAAACTATATGAAAATACTGAAAACCAGATTTGGCAGCAGAATAGATTTTTATACGGATATTGATGAAACTACTCTTGATATAATGATACCAAGAATAATAATACAGCCGATTGTGGAGAATGCGTTTATCCATGGTTTGCAGAATCTTGAAAGGCATGGGGAAATCCATTTAAATGTGAGACAGGAAGAAGAATTTATATTAATAGAAGTAGAAGATAACGGAATTGGCATGGATTCTGCTTCTGTTGAGGGAATACTCCGTTTTGAAGAGGGCGGAAATACTGACAAGAATCATATTACAGGTATCGGAATGAGTAATGTGCTATATAGGCTGCAGTTGTTTTTTAACATAGAGGACCCGAGGAAGCTGTTAATAATAGAAAGTGAAACAGATCGTGGCACAAAGGTTACCTTGAAGCTGCCAAAAGTAATAAATTTGCGTAAGGAGGGTGTAGATACATATGATAAAACTCTTAATAGCAGATGATGAATACTTGGTCTTGGACTCCTTGAAAATGATTATTTCAAAGAATATGAATAATATAGATATTGTAGGAACCGCCTCAACCGGAAGAGAAGCCATTGAAAAAGCTATTGAGCTGAAGCCGGATATTATATTTATGGATATTCGCATGCCCGGTATTGACGGTATGGAGGCAATCAGACAGATCAGAGCCGCTGACAGCAATGTTTTATTTGTTATTATTACAGCTTATGAGTTTTTTGATTATGCCAAGGAAGCAATAAACCTTGGGGTATCAGAATATATTTTAAAGCCGATAAACAAGAGCAAAGTTATTGAAATCCTTGAAAATTTATCTGTCAACATTAAGCAAAACCGAAGGATTTTGTTGAGAGAAGCGGAGCTGAAGGAAAGAATAAACAGGATTATACCATTTATTGAGGGTCAGTTTGTTTCCTATCAATTGTTCACTTCGGGAACAATAAACAATATTGAATATTATGAAGATATTTTCAATATGAGTCTCAGGCAGGGATATGCAGTTACGGTTCTTTTAAAGAATTTTGAAGGCAGAATAAAAGAAGATAACTTAAAATTAAGCCTTGAGAAACAGGATTTCTATGAAAGGTTCTCATTCGAGTTAAAAAGAATGTGTCATTGTCTTATAGGAAATCCATTACTGGACAGGATAACGGCATATATACCTGTAGCAAAAGAAATGGATCCCTACGAAATCAGAAACAACTCCATAAGAATTGCAAATGATATTATCGGCAGGGTCAAACCCGGCGCTGATATAGAATATACAATAGGAATAGGAAGAAGATATGAGGCAGGAAGCTTTAACAAGTCTTGCAATGAGGCTTATATGGCTGCCTCCGTGCCAAGAGGACAAGCTGTGATGCACTATGAGGATATTACGCCATCTAATAATATACCGGATACCTACCCTGTGCAAAAGGAAGCAATATTTGCGAGCAGAATGCTTACAGGCGATCTGCAAGGGGCTCTTGAAGTTTTTAAAGAAATATATTTATGGTTAATGAGCAACTTTTGTGAGGATATAGACAAAATAAAATCCAAGCTTATCGATTTACTTTTTATCGTTGAAAAGGCTTTGCCCTACAAAATAAGCTCCTTAAGCAAATCAAAGCAGACTCATATACTCAGCATATTGAAGGCCAACAGCAAGGAGTTACTGGAAAGTCAATTTATAAATATCATCTCCCAGCTCTCTGATGAGATACAGGCTCAAGTAAGAAGTGAAATTGACGGAATAATCCCTAAGGTACTGAAATATCTTAATACTAATTATTCCAAGGAAATTACCTTAGCTGATGCAGCAAAAAGTGTAAATCTCAGCTATCATTATTTCAGTAAAATTTTCAAGGATGAAGTGGGTAAAAATTTCTCTGACTATCTAACCGAGTTAAGAATAGAAAAATCTATGAGATTCTTGAAGGATCAAAGAATCAGTATCAAGGAAGTGTGTTACAAAATCGGGTATAATGATCCCAATTACTACTGCAAAATATTCAAGAAGACAACCGGAATGACTCCTACAGAATATAGGGCGGTAATAAATATAAGAGGTGATGATATTGGCTAAGGACAACATAGTAAAAAACTCAATTGTTATAGCACTTTTTACTATATTTCTTGTGCTTATATTCTCTATAATAAGTATTGTAAACAAAACTGACAGAAGTCTCTTTAAGAGCAGCAGTTCGGATACCAAAAACAAGGGAAAAATAAAAATAGGCTTTTCTCTTGGAACTCTCAAAGAAGAGCGATGGATAAAGGATAGAGACATACTAATGGCAAAGGCAAGGGAGCGGGGAGCAGATATTATTGTGCAGAATGCAAATAATGATGATCAGGACCAACTGAAACAAGTGCGATATTTGCTTGAGCAAAACATAGATATATTGATAATTGTCCCCAACGACTTGAATAAAGCCGCTGACGCTGTAGCATTGGCCAAGAGGTATGGCATACCGGTTATATCCTATGACAGGCTGGTAATGGATTCAAATGTGGATTTGTATATTACCTTTGATAATGTCAAGGTTGGAGAATTAATGGCAAAGAGAATTACCGACAGCATGACAACAGGGAATATTCTAATAGTAAATGGCGCTAAAACCGACAATAATACAAAGATGATTAAACAGGGTTATGATAAATTTCTAAATCCGTTAGCTGAGGAAGGGAAAGTCAAGATTATTGCAGAAGAGTGGGCTGCAGACTGGCTTAAGGAATACGCATTCAAGGTTGTAGACGATACTCTGCAGGGAAAGACAAGAATAGATGCCGTAATTGCAGGAAATGACAGCCTTGCAGAGGGAGTAATTGAGGCACTTTCTGAGTATAGAATGGCCGGAAAGGTAGCCGTTACAGGACAAGATGCAGATTTGACGGCATGTCAAAGGATAGTTGAAGGCACGCAGTTGTTGACCATATATAAGCCGATAGAAAAGCTGGCTGATGCAGCAGTAGAAATGTCCATCAGACTTGTAAAGAAAGAACCCCTTAATGTGCAGGATTATATAAGTGATGGTACATATGAGGTCAAGTATTATGTACTGACACCCATAGCAGTTGATAAAGAAAATATAGATGAGACGATAATAAGGGACGGATTTCACCTTAAGGATGAGGTTTATAGAAAATAATATATACAGTCTGCAAGACCAAACTTGCAGACTGTATTATTTTACAGCAAAATATTGCTGCAATATTAAGACATTTCCGAACTGCACCAAATAGTAATGTAATCAGGTAAATACCTACAGAGACATGAGGTATAATTTATGAAATAATTTATTTGAAAGCGGCATTTTATGCAGCTTTCAACAGCTTAATATCTAAAATAATATTAAGGGGGACGAAAAATGAGAAAACTTATAGCGGTGTTTATGGCATTTGCAATGTTCTTTGCAGTGACAGCATGCAGTCCGGCTCCTACCACCGGCGAAACCGGCGGAGATTCCAACACGGTAGATGTAGGAATAGTGCTTCCGACAAAGGATGAACCAAGATGGGTACAAGACGAAACAAGATTTAATGAAGCATTGGCAAATACTGATTATTCGGTAGAAATACTGTTCAGCCAAGGTTCTTCAGCTAAGGAAAAAGAAAATGTTGATGCTTTGATAGCAAAAGGAATAAAGGTACTTATAATTTGTCCTCAGGATGGCGGCGCTGCCGCTTCTGCAGTGGAAGCAGCAAGAAAAGAGGGTATCAAGGTTATTGCTTATGACAGACTGATAACAGGGACAGACGCAGTTGACTACTATGTAACCTTTGACAGTATAGCTGTAGGTGAGGCTCAGGCAAAATACCTGGTTGACCAGGCAACAGGCAAAGATAACCCATTATACCTGTATGCCGGAGCTGCTTCAGACAATAATGCTTTCTTATTCTTTGAAGGTGCTTGGAATGTATTACAGCCGAAGGTTGCCGACGGCACATTTGTAATAAAGAACTCTGGTGAAGCCGTAGCTTTGCAGGGGAACGCCAAGCTTACAAGAGATGAAATGTCTAAGATAATCGGACAGGTTACTACTAATTGGGATTTCAATGATGCCAAGAATAGGGCAGAAGCCAACTTGACAGCGGCCAAAGCAGCTGATAAGGGTGATGTATTTATATTAGCACCAAATGACGGTACTGCCCGTGCAATAGCTGATGCTTTTGCAGCTGATACAGCAGTAACCAGTTATAAAGTAACAGGTCAGGATGCTGAAAAAGCTTCTGTCCAATATATTATAGACGGCAAGCAGTCAATGACTGTTTTCAAGGATGTTCGCACACTTGTTAAGGACTCCATAGATATGGCAGTAACATTATTAGGCGGAAAAGATCCGCAAACAACAGGTGCATACAATAACGGAAAAATAGATGTAAAGGCAAAGCAGACAGAAGTTATTGTTGTCAAGTCTGAAAATGTCAAATCAGCCCTGGTAGATTCAGGATATTATCCTGCTTCAGATTTTACCAACTTAAAGTAATTGGTTATATAGTGCATTAATACTGAATAGTGATAGATTAGTCTATCACTATTCAGTCATATGTCAGTACACTTTAGCAAATTTGTTATTGCTTACCAAGGAGCGGATATAGCTATGAATGAGTATATATTGAAAATGGACAATATTACAAAGGTTTTTCCCGGAGTAAGAGCTTTGGATAATGTGAATTTCCAGGTGGAAAAGGGAGAAATCCACTGTCTGGTTGGAGAAAATGGAGCCGGGAAGTCAACTTTAATGAAGGTTCTAAGCGGCGTTTATCCTTATGGAGAATATAGCGGGGATATTATATTAAATGGTAGTGTAAAGAAATTTGCAGGTATCAGTGACAGCGAAAAAGCCGGCATTGCCATAATATATCAAGAACTGGCTTTAATACCCGAGATGACTATTTATGAGAATATATATTTAGGCCATGAAATAAAAAAAGGCAGGCTGATTGACTGGAACGAAACTATTATAAAGGCGAGTGAGGTTTTGAAG
>JAQVFD010000049.1 GCA_028697435.1 Clostridiaceae bacterium | reverse complement strand
TGTTTGCCCTAACTCAAAAGAATTCTGACTGTTCTCAGCGCAGTTACCTACGCTTCAAACTTTCATTTGGTTATCTTATTTACACTGTTTAGTTTTCAAGGATCATCCGGATTGCCATAACCTTCGCTTCATTCAATCCTAATACTTTGCATATGGAAGATCTTTCGATTCTTCTCATATCTTGCCGCCGCATCAACCGGCGACGTTTATTATCTTATCACACAGCTTTTCTGTTGTCAATAAGGTATTTCATGGTTTTTTTACATTTTCTTAACCTTGCTTTAACCTTAAAGGCTTTCTGCGCTATTTGCCGCAGGAACTATATATTATCAAGTTATATGATAAATTTCAACAGGTAATTTCTTCTATGCTTATCAGATAACATTCATTAATATTGTCCATTCAATGAAGCTTGCTTCTATCTTATTATTTCACACTTTCCTAAATATAAATCCTTTGATTAATCCGAAGATACGATTTCATCATACTTTCCTTTTATACTTTTTAGGTCCTCCCAAAAAAGTCTTTTTTTGCTTTCATCTCTGAATAAAGCTGCAGGATGAAAGGTTGCGGTAATATGATATCCTTTTCTTTCAAGCCACTGTCCTCTAATTGCCGTAATCCTCGCTTGCTTATCTATTATGTATCTTGCAGAAGTAGCTCCTAAGCACACTATTATTTGCGGCTTCACTATTACTACTTGCTTGCGAAGATAAGGAAGACATGCTTCTGCTTCATCATCCGAAGGAACCCGATTGTTTTCCGGTCTGCACTTGCATATATTACATATATAATAATTTTTATCTCTGTGAAAATTCAAAGCATTCAACGCTTTGTCCAAAAGCTGTCCTGCCTTTCCCACAAAGGGTCTTCCCTGCCTATCCTCGTCTGCCCCCGGTGCCTCTTCTATAAACATGACTTTTGCATTTGGATTCCCTTCGCCAAAAACAGTATTTGTCCTGCTATGATGCAATCTGCATTTGGTACACCCCGAAACTACACCTGACAGTTCATCCAACCTAAGCATAGTCATACCTCTCTTACTATGTATATCATAGTGCCTGAACTTTTATGCTTCACATAAAAGTTTTGCACTTATATGACTAATTCCCTGTATTTGCAGCATTTCATTTGCTGCAAATATTACGGGTTTTGTCACGGTTGCTGATTATAATATGTCGTTTTTCTGTCCATATTTCTCCAGACTGATTTTTCGCAATGATCTACATTCTTCTTCAGGTATTAATCTCATCACACCTATTTGTCTTGCATAGAAAGCTATCTTTGCCCCTTCTTCAACCACAACTGAATTTGCAAAGGCAGAATCTATATCATGGCCTACTGCCAGCACTCCATGATTTGCCAGTAATATT
The DNA here is from genome assembly GCA_028697435.1 of Clostridiaceae bacterium. Taxonomy (GTDB): domain Bacteria; phylum Bacillota; class Clostridia; order Lutisporales; family Lutisporaceae; genus BRH-c25. The sequence continues at coordinate 9,172 of JAQVFD010000049.1, read as the reverse complement.
GCATGCCGATCCCTAAGCCGTATGGCAGCTGTTTCAGCCAGCTCTAAAGAGCCCATAGGCTTGTAAATTGCACATTCTACAGGACCACCTATAAGCGCCGCCAATTCTGCAACAACCACCGGTATGCTCTCATTGCAAGCCGCCCAAGCTGTCGCAAAAACCGAATGAGTATGTGATATACCGAATACATCCTTCCTTCTTCGATACACAGCACAATGAAGAGGCTGCTCAATTGAGGGCTTTCTTTCTCCATCAAGTATGTTGCCTTCTATATCCAGTATTACAATATCCTCGGCCGTTAATTTGTCATACTCCATACCGCTTGGAGTAATGCAGATATATCCTGTCCTCCTGTCTCTTGCACTGAAGTTACCCATTGTCAAAGGAATCAATCTTTCCTTCTGCGCTTTCAATGCAATTTCTATTACCTTTTCCCTAAGCTCCTTCAGCAGCATTATGAAAACCTCCCATCAACACACATCTACTACTTTTTCAGCACTTTGTCATAAAGCCAATGTCTTCTAATATCTACAGCCTTCTTAGGACACAACTCGTGGCAGCAGAAGCACCTTATGCACTTGCTCAAATCCGGCACAGGCTTGCCGCTGCTCATATCTATAATTCCCGGGGGACAGCTTCTCTTACAGTCCCCGCAGGATATGCATATTTCGTGATTAAATACCGGCTTGGGTCTAAGAGTGTTTAGCACTATTCTTTCAAATGTCTTTGGCACTCTTCCTCCGATTAAATTAGCATTATGTGACTTTGGAAGCTTAAAGGGTTCAATTCTTATTTCTTCAATGGGTACCCCTTTTATTTCAATATCCTTCATATCTCCGCTGAACAAGTTCCGCAAAGAAGCTGCCTTTATAGTAGGTACTGTAATAGGTTCTATTCCTATAATTCTTGAAGCTGCTGTATCAAGGGCATATGGATTATCTGAAGCCATAATGAGCCCCGCATGTCTTTTTTCACCGGCAGAAGGTCCATCCCCTTCCATCCCGTCAATTCCATCAATAATTGAAAAAACCGGTTTCACAGTTTCGCAAATGTCCACCAAATGATCGGCAAAATTATCAACATTATTGAGTCTAAAATGGTAATCTGCTTTCACAAGCCCGGGTATCACACCAAAAAGATTCTTTACCGCACCAGTATATGTCATCATTCCATGAGTCTTCAATTTGGCTGCTGATACTACAAAATCAACTTCTCTCGCTATTTTGATAATTTGCATGCTTTTTAGCCTTTTGGCATCAGGATTCGATATCTCCAGCACTGATGTATCAAAGTTCAACTCACACCCTGTCCTCTCCGATACCTCAAACATACCGGCGGCTTTGTAAACAGATTTAAGGTTCCATTCGGTAAAAGGCCCTCCCGGACTATCTCCGATTATCACACTGCAGCCCATATCCTGCAGGTATCTTACTATCGCCTCCACCACTGCCGGATGTGTCGTAACAGCATCCTCAGGGCTTTTTCTCATTAATAGGTTCGTTTTTATAAGGATTCTGGAGCCTTTAGTAATGTTGAGCCTTTTAGTATCAATACCATCCAGGACATCATAAACGGCCTTTTTTACATTTTCAAATTTATAGTCCTCACATCTTACTATACTTACTGTATTCATGGCTGCTCCTAAATCAGTTTTTCTCTTTTTATATAATTTCTAAGCTTATGCAAATCCTGCAAGTACACATCCTTCAATGCCCTATTATATATAATGCTTGCAGGATGATATAAAGGAAACAGCGCAAATTCAGTACCTGCAAACTTTACGCTGATAGGGGAACCGTGCATTATCCCTATTGTGGCTTTGTCATCCTTCAGTATACATTTTAATGCAATATTCCCCAAACTTATCGCAAGTTCAGGCTTTATTATTGACAGCTCTTGTTCTATATAGTCTATAGATATTCTAATTTCTTCTCTATTCGGTGTTCTGTTGGATTCCCGTCCCGTATCCGGATTGTACTTTACCGGTCTGAATTTTACTACATTGGTAATATATAAATCTTCTCTTGAGATATCCAGTATGTTAATGAATTCTTCTAAGTTTTTTCCTGCCTGTCCCACAAAAGGTTTCCCCTGTTCTACCTCGGTTCTTCCGGGTGCCTCACCGACCAGAACTATTCCTGTGTCTATGTTTCCATCCCCATATACCAAGGTTGTTTCTTTTCCGAAATACCTCTCAAGTATTCCTTGGTATAATATATTCATATTATCAAGTTCCTGTTTCTTCAAATTTATCCCTTACTTTCATCGACTTAGAATCTATTTTGATAAAATTAATAAAAACGCCGATAAGTACAAGTATCATACCTGCTACAGTTTTAAAACTCATGCTTTCGCTCAAAAATATCACTGCAAGTATAGAAGCAATTACCGGCTTTAAAAAAAATACCATGGCACCCTTGCTTACTGTCAGGATCTTCAGTGCTTCCATATAGGTAACATAAGCTATTCCCGAAACAAAAACCCCAACATACATTATTCTAATAATTGTACCCTCCGGAATACGAAATATTGGAATGTCATTCAGCAACAATACCGGTACATACAGCAAACTGCCAAAAATCGAAGAATAGCAAATCATTGTAATACTGCTTATATCATCTGATTTCATTTTTCCAAGTACTGTATAAAGTCCGAAGGTAAGGGATGCAAATATCGCAAGAATAAGGCTTACGGCAGTATCCCCTCCTACATTTCCCTTATAAGTAATTAGAGTAATGCCTGCAATTCCAAGCAATATACAGGCTATCCTGTTATAAGTAACCTTTTCCTTCAAAATAATTGAAGAAAACAGCATTACAAATATTGGATTTGAACTTATCAAGATAGCAGCTGTTGAAGCCTTTCCGATAGTTATTGCATATTGAAAGCTGCTCATACTTATGAATATATTTAGTATTCCCAGGGCTAAAAAAAATAATAAATCCTTAGCTTGCACCTTTTCTCTTTTTTTGATTACCAGAGGCAGCATAACTACTCCTCCGATAAAGAATCTCAAAAACGTCAGCTGCAATGGATTTATCAGATTTTTTATTGTACTGGTAACTACTTCTAATGTGCTGAACATTAATATTGTCAGCAATAACAGTATATAACCTTTATATTTCATTTATATCTCCAATGGATTATTTAAATAATCAAAATACTTACACATTTTTCTGAAGCTTTTACTATAAATTCATCTAATTTTTGGGGCGTCAAATACTTGTACTCTCTGTTAAAGATCGGCGGCTCTCCATTATAAAAACCTACTATTCTGTCTTTACATTCAAATATATAATCAGAATCAAACTCATAAAGATAATTAATATTTCCGTTGAACTCCTTTAGATTGTCCACTAGTTCCCGGCCATTTTCTTTTAGATACTCGAAATCAATTGAAGTCATTTCTTCTCCCATGAAATCCACAAAGTCTGTACCCTCATTATCAGATTCACTTTTGTATTGAAGGCTTAAGGGTCTGAAATAGTCTTCGAGCCAAAGTTTATCGGTTATCAGATGGAAGTAGTAACCCCAAAGAAAAGATCTTGTACTATCTGATCTTGTCATGATTTTTTCCGGTTTAAGATAACTATCAAAAAAAACAGAATCATCCATTTTAGAAATGGAGTCATCCTCAGGTTCTTCGGAGTCCGGTGCAATACTTCCTATGATAAAATATGAAAAGTCAATTTCCGGTATTTTTTGCTTTATCTTTTCTGCCACCCTTAAGTGTGTTAACCACGAAGCCATAATACTGCACCCTTTCTTTAATGAAGCATAAATCATCATACACCTAAATTTTATCATACAAAAGCTTTATTATAAAGAAGAAATAATGCCAGGTCAAACCTGGCAATAATGAAGAGCCAAAATGTTCACAGGGACATTTAAATAGAAATATACAATAATTGTAGAAACTATAATTATTATATCGTAAATCTGTTTACCAATAGGTTTAGCTCACCTACAATATCTGTAAGATCATTTGCTATTTGGGCTACTTGTTCTATTGCCGATGTCTGCTCCTGCATAGATGCTGTAATTTCTTCGGTTCCGGCAGCACTTTCCTGAGACACTGCGGCTTGGGCTTCTACAATATCAACTATTTTATGTATGCCGCTTATAATATTCTCGGTAGCTTCTGCAATACTTCCAACCTGATTTACAGCTTCCTGGGTTACATTGTTTATCTTGAAGAATGCTTCCTCAGTTTGCTTAACGGCTGTCTGCTGATCTTCAATTGCAATTATGGATTTGTCCGCCTGCTTCTTTGCATTTCCTATACCTGACTGTATCTCAGCTATTATTTCCGATATCTGCAGCGCTGCTTTTGTTGAGCCTTCTGCAAGCTTCCTTACCTCATCAGCCACCACAGCAAATCCTTTTCCTACTTCTCCTGCCCTTGCCGCCTCAATTGCTGCATTAAAAGCCAGCATATTGGTCTGATTGGCTATTCCTGTGATAACTTCTGTAATGTTACCGATTTCATCAGCTCGCTTAGACAAGTCATTGATAGATATTCCAAGGTTTTCTGCACTGGAAACGCTTTCCTTCATTTTTTCATTCTGATACTTGATTGTTTTTACACCTTCCAAAACCGTATTCTTGGTTAGTTCGGTGTTTTTGACTGTATCCTCTATGCTGTTGGAAATAGCTTCAGCTTTATTCAGAACATCCTTTGCGGTCATCGCTCCCTTTGTAGCTCCATCTGCCTGTTCATTAGCCCCTTCCGCCAGCTCATTAATTGTTGCCGCTATTTCAGCAGCCCCCTTACTGGATATATCTGCCGAGGATGTCAATCTATCTCCCGATTCCTTAAGCTTACCTGTCATCATGTAGCTTTTTTCAATTATCTCCTTAAGATTATTAGTCATTAGGTTGATTCCTTCACTAAGTATGGAAAGCTCCTTACTGGATTTTATATTAACCGATTTTGTCAGGTCTCCTTCACCGATAGCTTTAATTAGTTTCAATAGCTTTGCAATTTCATTGGTTATATTTATTTTCAGAAGCAGGAATACTATAAGGACACAAAGTGCAAGGGCAGTTACAGATATAATGGCAGAAAACGTCAGCATATTGGCGAGTCCTGATGTAAACTCAGAAGTCGGGATTGTAGTACATAGTATTATATCACCGGTATTTTGATATTTCATAAAGGATTCTATTCCGTTCAGGCTGTATGTGAATTCGCCTGCTTCACCCTCCCTTATCCTCTTGCCCCAATCGAAGTCAGCTGCCTTCTGTCCTTGTACCGCATCATACTTGTGACCAATTATCACATCAGTATTTTTATCTACAATCATTACCATCCCATCTGCCCCAAAAACAGCACCCTTAGCAATGCTTGCGATATCCATATCTTTCAGTTGATTAAGCATTTTGTATGCGGAAGCTCCTATAAGAACAATCCCTTGTTTGTCCAACCTCCCTACTCCTGCATACTGGTAAAGAGAATTGTCAATACTTCTGGCAGTGGGCTCCTGGGCATACTCATAAGCTCCGTTTGTAAACCCTTCCAGGAATGGCTTCATCTTCTCATCAGAAGCCAGGTCAAAGCCGAAAAAGTTTGCTACAGTACCCCATCTTATTATCCCGTTCTCATCTGTAATATGTATTTCATCAACTTCCAAGGAAGATGCCAATTCAAACAAGAATGAATTGTTAGAAACTGAACTTGGGTTCTGTTTGATAACACCTGACACTATTCTTGCTTTTTGAATGTAGCTTTTCCTTATCTCACTTCTTTTTACTGATTCTTCTATTTTAGTGTCAAAAATCAGGTTCTTGATTTCATTTAACTTGCTTTCTGAAAGTTGTGACATATTACTCTCAATAAGCTTCTCAGTAAAATAAAACGACACTCCCGATAAAGCCGTTATTACTGCAATCAACAAGACAACTATTGGTAATGTAATTTTATAACTCAGCCTCATATATCCTACCTCCATTTTCTTGTCATATTATATATGTCTCTTCTATACTGCATTATATACAATAATGTTGTATTTTGTCTATTATAGCACTTTTTTGTAAGTGTTTCGATAAATATATGCAAAAAGTTGTTTTTATATATATATTGCAATCAACAACTGAAAAAACGTGCTTTCGCACGTTTTTTCAGTTGTCCTCCCCACATTTTTTTAATAATTCTAACCATTTTCTATCGATATCCTCTTGAATATTATTAATGAGATTCTTGTTTTCATCTGTGAACAGATGTTTAAATCTTCCTTGGGGTTCCAGATATTCAGTAACCGGAAGCTTTTTTTTGGGTTTATAGTTAAGCTTCCATTTCCCGTCTTCAACTTCGTACAACGGCCATATACAAGTATCCACAGCCAGCTTACATATCTCCATCAAGTCCGGAGTATTATATCTCCATCCTCTGGGACAGGGAGAGAGTACATTCATAAATGCCGGACCTTTCGTATATATAGCTTTTTCCGCTTTCTCATAAAGGTCTTTGAAGTTTGAAGTTAATGTAGTTTGAGCAACATAGGGTATTCTGTGGGCAGCCATAACTCCTGTCAGATCTTTTTTATACTGCATTTTCCCCGGCATTTCAGTGCCCTTTGGACTTGTAGTCGTGTCTGCATATCTTGGTGTTCCTGATGACCTCTGAATTCCGGTGTTCATATATGCTTCATTATCATAGCATACATAAACCATATCATGACCCCTTTCCATTGCTCCGGAAAGGGACTGAAGCCCAATATCGTAAGTCCCTCCGTCTCCTCCAAAAGCAACGAACTTATAGGATTCATCCATTCGTCCTTTTCTCCTGAGGGCAGTGTATGCAGCTTCCACACCGCTCATTGTAGCTCCGGCACATTCAAAGGCAGTATGTATAAATGAGTCTTTCCATGCAGTATAAGGGTACAGAAAAGTGGATACTTCAAGACATCCGGTTGCCGAGCAGCATACGGCATGATCTTCAGGCTTCAATGCTCTCAAGACCGTCCTCACGGTAACGGGAGCTCCGCAGCCTGCGCACATTCTGTGCCCCCCTGTTAATCTATCCGGTTTATTCATTACTTGCTTAAGATTATATGCCATGAAAATATCCCGCCTCCTATCCTCTTACACCCACATACCTGTAGGTTTCTCCAATTTTATCTGTTTTTACTGTATCCATAAGAGAGTTGTATACTTCTTCTATATCGTCAGTTCTTACATCTCTACCTCCCAAACCATAGATATAGTTCAGCACCTTTATTCCATCTGCTTTTCCATAAAGTGCACTTTTTACTTCAGCACCGACCGGTCCTCCTACTGCAGAGTAGCTTTCAGCTTTATCCATTACTGCCAGCGCCTTGACATTTTTTAAAGCTTCTGCAATTTCATCAGCCGGGAATGGTCTGAACATCCTTATTTTCAGAAGTCCTGCCTTTATGTTATTATCTCTCAACTTGTCTACAACGGTTTTTGCTGTTCCGGCGGAAGAGTTGATTATTACAATAGCAATTTCTGCATCATCAAGATTGTACTTCTCAAAATACTCGTATTTCCTTCCTGTAAGTTTTTCAAATTCCTTTGCTACCTCCAATATAACCTTCTTGGAATTAATTATGCTCTGAGCTTGCTCTCTCTTATGCTCGAAGCAGTGAACCGGTAGGTCAAGAGGACCTACAGCTATTGGTTCCTTATGGTTCAAGAGGTAATGCTCCGGTTTGTATTCTCCTACAAATCCTTTAACCTTGTCATCCTCAAGAAGCTCTATGTTCTCCACCGCGTGGCTGGTTATAAAACCATCCTGACAAACCATAACAGGAAGCTGTACATCTTTATGCTCAGCGATCCTTATTGCCTGAAGCAGATTGTCATATGCCTCCTGATTGGTCTCACTGTAAAGCTGGATCCAGCCGGAATCCCTTGCACCCATTGAATCCCCGTGATCATTATGAATATTAAGGGGACCTGAAAGCGCCCTGTTTACACAGGATAAAGTAATTGGCAGCTTCATTGCTGATGCAATATATAACATCTCCCACATTAAAGCTAAACCGTTTGCAGAAGTGGCAGTCATTGTTCTTGCTCCTGCTGCTTGCGCTCCAATGCAGGCTGACATTGCACTGTGTTCTGATTCTACCGCAACAAACTCTGTCTGTACTTGCCCGTTAGCTACAAATTGAGAGAAATACTGGGGTATTTCCGTTGATGGAGTTATTGGGAATGCAGCAACAACATCCGGATTTATCTGCCTCATTGCCACCGCTATTGCTTCATTTCCTGATAACCTTTCCCTTATTGACATGTAAAGGTGCACCTCCTATTCTTCCTTATCTTCTTCCTTGATAAAATCTATTGCATCGAAAGGACATACCTTGAAACATACACCACAGCCCTTGCAGTGGTCATAATCAAAGTCGAGTCTTTTACTGTCCTTAACCGGAATTGAAGTATCCGGACATACCGGCGGGCATAGCATACATTGGGTACATTTCTCTTCAATCCATATAGGCTTCATGGATCTCCAGTCACCTGTCTTATATCCTTCTGCATTACCCGATTCATATATAGTTCCTCCCGGCGTTATTTCCTGCCAGGTCACTTCAGGAGTCATTTCTTTTGTTTTTCCCCTCATAGTCCTTGCACCTCCTGCATAGCCCGCTCAATAGCCTTCATATTTCCTTCAATTATCTCGGGCTTTGTCTTAAACTTATGGGCAAAAGACTCCTTCATATCCTCCAGAAACTTCTGAGGCTCCATAATATTGCCGACTACTACTACCGCACCAAGCATAGGTGTGTTGGGAAAATTCCTGCCTATGGTCTCTTCAGATATCTTCCTGGCATCTATAGTACAAATCTTGCCCTTGTATCCTTTTAGATGCTTTTTTACCTCGTTGGGTTTCTTATCAGTGTTAATGATAATTGCACCTGTCTCTTTAAGTCCCGAAGTCACATCAATTGCTGAAATCAAAGACTCATCCACCACTACCACATAATCCGGCTCATAAATGTTTGAATGAATTTTTATTCTTTCATCGCTTATTCTGTTGTAGGCCGTAATCGGTGCTCCCATTCTCTCAGGGCCATACTCAGGAAACCCCTGAATATACTTTCCTGTGTTAAAAGCGGCATCTGCAAGGAGAAGTGCGGCTGTTTTCGCTCCTTGACCTCCGCGTCCATGCCAGCGTATTTCTACTAACTTACCCAAAACCTTTCCT
>JAQVFD010000048.1 GCA_028697435.1 Clostridiaceae bacterium | reverse complement strand
GCTTTCTCCTTCATTGCATCCAATACCTTTTCCGGAACGGACTCGAGCATGGGGGTCATTACAAATCCGGGGGCAACCGCATTTACTCTTATGCCTTTTCTTGCAAGCTCTTTAGCCCAAGTCTTTGTCATACCTATAACTCCCCATTTTGCAGCTGCATAATTTGTCTGACCTATGTTTCCATATATGCCTACAACCGATGAGGCATTGAGTATTACGCCGCTTCCCTGCTCTGTCATTGTCTCAATTACAGCACTTGCACAATTGAATACACCCTTCAGGTTTATATTGATTACTTTGTCAAACTGCTCTTCTGTCATTTTTCTAAGCATAGAATCAGCCGTTATACCTGCGTTATTAACAAGTATATCTACTCTTCCCCAAACCTTCTTAACCTCTGCAACCATTTCATCTACTTGTGCCTTGTTGCCAACGTCTACCTTAAATCCCAGTGCTTCTGCTCCCTTTGATTTAATCTCCTCCGTAACTTCTTTGATTGCGTTTTCCCTTGTACCGCAAATCACTACCTTTGCGCCTTCCCGGGCAAAAACCATTGCTGTTTCCTTGCCTATTCCCTTTGTAGAACCCGTGACTATTGCTACTTTATCCTTAAGTCTCATACTTGCTCTCCTCCCTTTATTCCTACATCATATCCACTATAAGGGCGGTTCCCATACCTCCGCCGATACATAAAGTTGCAAGACCCTTTTTCACATTCCTTTTCTTCATTTCATAAAGAAGTGTTATAAGTATTCTTGCGCCGCTTGCACCTACCGGATGTCCAAGTGCAATCGCACCTCCGTTTACATTCACCTTACTCATATCAAAGCCCAAGTCTCTTGCTACTGCAATAGACTGAGCTGCAAAAGCCTCATTAGCCTCAATCAGGTCTATATCCTCCATCTTGAGGTTTGCTCTTTTCAAAGCCTTCTGTACTGCTGTAACCGGTCCTATACCCATTATGCTGGGATCTACTCCTGCAGATCCATAACCTACTATTTTAGCAAGAGGCTTTATACCGAGCTCTTCTGCTTTTTCAGCTGCCATTATCACTAAAGCTGCTGCGCCGTCGTTAATACCCGATGCATTTCCGGCTGTAACAGTACCATCCTTCTTAAAAGCGGGTCTCAGCTTAGCTAAAGCTTCCGCAGTCACTCCTGCTCTTGGAAATTCATCTGTATCGAATATAGTATCACCCTTTTTTGAAGGAATGACTACAGGAACTATCTCATCTTTGAACCTGCCTTCTTTAATAGCTGCTTCGGCTTTGTTCTGGCTGGAAGCAGCAAAAGCGTCCTGTTCTTCTCTGGTTATATTATATTTCTCCGCCAAATTTTCGGCAGTTACACCCATGTGGTAATTGTTGAATATATCAGTGAGGGAGTCGTATATCATTGAGTCTATTATTTCTCCGTGACCCATCCTATAGCCTGTTCTGGCGTTTTTGAGCAAATATGGAGCTGCGCTCATATTTTCTGTTCCGCCTGCAACAACAATATCACATTCTCCGGATATTATCTGCTGAGCAGCTACCTGTACTGCCCTCAAACCTGAACCGCATATCATGTTGATTGTATAAGCAGGTTTTTCAACCGGTATCCCTGACTTCACAGCTACCTGCCGTGCCACTCCCTGTCCCAGTCCTGCTTGAAGAATACAGCCCATGATGGTATCGTCAACCATATCAGGAGTTATTCCCGCTCTCTTTATTGCTTCCTTGACCGCAGTTACACCGAGGTCTACTGCTGATACTCCTGCCAGACCGCCGTTAAAATTGCCGATTGCTGTTCTTGCCCCACTTGCGATAACAACTTCTCTCATTGTATTTAATACCTCCTCAACGAATTTATTACTATTCGAATTAAGATATTGCAACTTCCATGCCAAGTATGTTTCAGCCATTAGTAACATAGGTAGCGGGTAACACTAAACACACGGGTGTTTCATTGATTCCTGCGGAACAACACGGAAACAATTATATTACTGCATAGGTAAATCTCGACACACACATCATTACCGATCATTATATATGTTTAATAAAATTTTCCCGCCGTGCATTTAGTGAGTTTCAGTGTTTTCAGTGTTATCTGTATATTATATCCTTTCGCCTAAAATTGGGCATATTTATGCTCTCATAAGAGTAAACCAAAATGTTGCTCCCTCCCCCGGCTTGCTCATGACTCCATATTTGCTGCCATGGGCTTCCAGGATACCTTTAGCTATTGAGAGCCCCAACCCCTTCCCTTTATCGTCCTTGGAAGCTTTGTAAAATCTATCCCAAATATATGGAAGCTCCTCTGCCGGTACGCCTCGGCCATTATCTGATACTTCAATTCTGACATTGTCTTCATTTCTCAAAATCTCAACACTCACCCGCCCACCGGAATTTGTATGGTTAAATGCATTATTTACAAAATTATATATTACCTGCTCTATACGAGGCTCATCCCCCAATACGATATTGCTGTCCTTGTTCCCCTGCAAATCAAGGCTTATTCCCTTTTCCTCCGATACATATGAGAACCTGCCTGCGATATTGCTTACAGCCTCTGAGATATCAAAGGGTTTTATATCCGTATGGAAATTACCCGATTGCATTTGTGAGAGATTCAAAGTGTCATCTACCAGGTTTTTTAATCTGTCGGTCTCCTCAAGTATTATATTTAGCTGACTGTTCCTCTTATCTTTCATGTCTCCTGTAATGTCCCTGATTGTCTCGGCATATCCCTTAATTAAGCTAAGGGGGGTCCTGAATTCGTGGGACACGTTTGCTATAAGGTCCTTTCGCAGTTGTTCGATTTTTTGAAGCTGTACCGAAAGGTTATTTATTGTATCGGAGAGCATTCCAAGTTCATCTGAGCTGTCAACATCAACTCTTACAGTTAAATTCCCCGCGGCCATCTTTGCTGCAGCTTCATTAATTTTCAGTATAGGTTTTGTAAATGCTTTTGATGAATAGTATGTTAGCAATAGAGATATCAGAACAAGTATGACAGTAATTATAATCAGCTGCTCCTTCAGTATTTCTTTAGTCTCTTTAATCGCAGCCAGGGGAGCACTGACAATCATCACTCCCCTTACCTTCGGTCCTTCTCTTATAGGAATTCCGACCAGCGTTACATTACTGTTGAGCCTGTTGTGCTTTACCTGTCTGACTATTGCTTCACCTTTAGCTGCTTCCGAAAATACTTCCTGCTTATATAAAGCCCTGCCCATCATCATAGGCATAAGAGAATAGCCATATATCCGCTCTCCTTTTATGGAGTATATTTCTACCCCCGCGTTATACTTAAGGCTTAATTCCTCAGCTTTTTCTGCAAGTAGTTCTTCATTCATTCCTTCCTCATATGCCTTTGCCAGTGCGATTCCCTCCTGCTTGATATTCCTGGTCTGGCTGTACAAGTAGTACTGTTCCAGCATAACTATCTGAAAAACCCAAAGCAATCCGAGGGTAATCCCAATCAGCATCAGCATCTGAATCCACAATCTGACAGATATCTTTTTCATTTTGTATCCTCCGCTTCAAACTTATAACCAACACCCCAGACCGTTACCAAGAGACCTCTGTATTCTCCCAGGCTCTCTCTCAACATTTTGACATGGGTATCCACTGTCCTGTAATCTCCCCCGAATTCATAGCCCCACACTTTATTTAACAATTGCTCTCTGGTAAATACCCTATCCCTGTTTTTTATAAAAAAACTCATCAGGTCAAACTCCCTTGGTGTCATATCAATATTTCTGCCATCTATTGTTACCTTTCGGGAACTCATATTCACCAAAAGTTCTTTATATTTGAACATCTCTGCTGAAGAAGCATTGCCTCCGGAATTGCTGCTGCGTCTCAATACTGCCTTCATCCTGGCAACAAGCTCCTTAGGGCTGAACGGCTTTACAATATAATCGTCTACTCCGAGTTCAAAGCCGAACAATCTGTCATATTCTTCCCCTCTGGCAGTTAACATCAATATAGGTATAGAAGACTCTCTTCTGACCTCTCTGCATACACTCCAGCCATCCACTGCCGGTAACATTACATCAAGAATCAGCATGTCAAATTCTGAGTCTTTGAATTTATCCAATGCTTCCGCTCCGTCGGCAGCTTCAGTAACGGAAAAACCTTCGCTTTCCAGATACTCTCTTACCATCTGCCTTATCCTGTCCTCGTCTTCTACTAATAGAATCCTTTCCCCAGCCATAAAATCACTCTCTCATACCAGTATTATTTAATGATATTATTGCACAAATTGACACTCATTGTCACTATAATGTCCTTCTACTTTTCAATTTTCATAAATCCAACACAATTTCATCATTATATAGACAAATCTATAATGTAGAATAAAATCAAGGCAATAATATGAAGCCTGAAACTATTAAAGAAAGGGTGAAAAAAATGAAAAAAGCGCTATTAGCTACTGTATTGGTTCTTGCGTTGGTATTAACATCATTTTCGGTTTTTGCAGATAGTGATCAAAGCATACTATCAAGAGTCACAGGCTTGAACGACGATGAAATATCAGAATTAAGAACTCAGAGAATCGGTTATGGACAGCTTATACCGGCATCTGTGCTATCAGAAATGCTTGATATGGACATAAAGGATGTTCTTGAACTCAGGCAGGCAGGAAAAACATATTACCAGATAGCTGTGGATAAAGGCATAACCCCCGAGGATTACAAAAATGAGATGCTTGAAAAGAGAAATGTGTATATTGATGAGCAGGTTAAGTCGGGAGCTATTACAGAAGCTCAGGGTAATCTCATAAAGGAAAGAATGAATGACAATATAGGCAGCTGCAACGGACAGACTCCCGGATCAGGCAGATTCGGCGGAGGCTGCGGCATGGGCGGCATGAGCAGAAGCTTCGGAGGAGGCTTCGGCCGCAGCTACAGATAACTTCAAAAAGGATAAATGGCAGAGCCATTTATCCTTTTCCTTTTAGCAGTTACCATGTCCAGGATTATTATCTTCTTCTTCGCAAACTGCGTTGACGTTGATTATTACCACATTGTTCAAAACAAATATGAACTTAATTTTCTTTGGGCAGCAGCAATCATCATCATGACAGCCGCCGCCATAGCTTGCTTCTTCCCGCGCAACTAACATATCTTTTACAGCCTCCATATTTCCGGCAAGCACCCTTGCTGCTTCAGCTGACAGTAATTCCGGCATCTTTACATATTCCATAAATTCACCTCCTTTCATTTACTGGGCGGAGAATTTGAACCGGTTCGTCTTCTTCCAATAGCATTATATGACTTGTACATTCTATTGCTACTGATTGTACAAAATTATCAATACTCCACAAACTAATTTACAAGTCTATTCATTTAGCCGACAATTGCTCATCTATTTCAAGTATCTCTTTTTTACACCGGGCAATTAGCTTTCTGTTACATATTTGCCTGGGTATCAATTTCAAAATCTTATCAATTGTGTTTTTCCTTGCCTCAAGTACTGCTACCTCTATCCATCTTTGCCTATATCCACCTGAAATGTCTTCCCAGTAGTCATCCCCTTTACCATTGCCCCAGTCACCTATCTTTATATGGCAGCCTTCAATATGCTCTTTCGCTTTTTCACTGCAGCGGTTTTCACTGCAATTATCTGACCCATTATCCAGGCAGATAGTTACATTGCAAAACACAAGTTTGACATTTGTAGGATCGCCTCCGCATTCCATACTGCAGTTCTGTCCCAATATGATTTTCTCTCCCGGCTGGGTATCAGTAATCGCTTTGAACACTTCAGGGTTTTCAGCTATCACTTCTGCAAATTCCGGTGTTATTAGTTCAGGCATAATAACTTGATCCATATTTTCATCACCTCCCTTACTGGATTCTGTTATGTATAGTGAAGCATAGGTACAATAATTTTAAATTATGTACCTATGCATTTCATACAATCTTTATCCTGGATAATTATCTTCTTCACATGCTGTGTTAACATTGATTACTACTGCATTGTTCAATAAAAATATGAATTTAACTTTTTTCGGGCAGCAAATATCATTGTCTATTAACCTATGATTGGGTGCACATTCACTGTTTTCTTTCTTTCTATATTTTTTTTCTGATTTAAAAAAATCCTTCAAAGTTGTAGCCATTTCATCTTTAAGACTTGGTTCTTCTTTAACAGTATATATATTCCCTGACAAAGCTTTTACTAATTCCGGGGTCAGCATTTCCGGCATTTTTACATATCCCATGGATTCACCTCCTCTCACATAATTGATAGGGACTCAGAACCGGTTTGTATTCTTCCAATAGCATTATATGACTTGTACATTCTATTGCTACAAAACAAAAAACTTTCCCTTGCATCCCCCATCGTATAGGAAATTATACTTTTCCATACGATAATAATTTTTACACAAAAATAGCTCCCATATTGGCAGCTTAAATGTGAGCTTACAGGCTTTATATGGACAGGTCCGTTTATTTTTTATATTGGTTTGCTGTCCTCTGATAAAAAAGCTCGGATAAATGATGTAAACAGTTGCATGGAATGTGGTGCTTGCGCAATGAATTGTCCGGTAAAAGCCATCTCTGTTAAGGCAAGCGTTGGCTACGCTATCGCTATAATCAAAGGATGGATTACCGGAAGTGAACCAGACTGTGATTGCTCAGATAGTGGTGATTGCTGTTAAGCGGTTTTCTTACTAAATTATTCTTTTTCCTTAATATTACTTCTGTTCGTTAGAAATTTTATAGAATATATCCCAGCCAGTGCTACAAGTCCATAAATTACTCTACTTAAAAAGGCGTCTTGACCACCAAATAAAGATGCTACTAAGTCAAATTTAAAAAGTGCTATAAGACCCCAATTAAGAGCCCCTATTATGACAAGTATTAGTGCTAAAGAATCCATTTTATCTAACCTCCCAGTTATTATATTTTTTTTCCTTAATTATCTTTCCTCAGTTCTTATATAAATATGCGTTACAAAAAAATAAAGTATAGAAGCATGCAAAATCCATTGTAAAACTATACCACGTACATTATTTTATTTTTAGGAAAATGCTTCGTAATTTCAGCTCTTATAATTTCTTCGCCTTCACTCCTAACAGTTGGGTTATAGCAATATTTTCCCCGTCCTCTCCCGGTCATTTTATTTTTATCGTATAAATCAATGGCATTCGGAAAAGCTTCAGCATTAATCATCCTGTGCACATAGCTATATGTCATGAATATTACTTCAAAAAAAGCTTCATCCTTAACTTTCTTAGAGAGTGTTTCCGCGAGAATTTTAAATAATTGTATATATAGAGATTCCCAGTTTTCTACTAGAACAACTGGGGCAATTAGTATTCCAACCCTATATCCAGCTTCTTTTAGACTATTTAACGCTTTTATTCTCGTTGTTAAAGAAGATGTGCCAAATTCCACTTTTTTGATAATCTCCTGCGGATTTAAACTCATTCTAATTATGGTTCGGTCTTTATGGTTCAAAGATAATAATGGTTCTACCATATCGAATTTGGTAGGGAGAGTTATGTACCCTTTCTCATTATTACCGAAATGTTCTATAGTCCATTCAAGATTGCCGGTAATTGTGTTCTCCAGAATCAAATCGCTATTGCTGCCGATTTCAAAAGTCAAATCCGTACCACTCTTATTTGATGTTTTTAAAAGTTTTGAAAGCATTTGCTCTCTGTTTACAAATAGACGAAGATATGAACATTTATTAAAATTACATACCAAATAGCAATAAAGACACATGGCACTGCAGCCTGATGATGTATATGGAACTAAAAAATCCGAAGTTTTTGAATTAGGGACATATTTGTGAGTTTTTCTAATTCCTATAACAAGATTCTGTTTCATTCTGGCAAACTCACAGTTTGGATTGTTCCTCAGTTCCGGAATATTATTATGATTTTCAATCTTAATCCATTCAGCTGATCTAAATTTTTCAAAGAGATTTTTGCCTAGTTCATAATTCAGGGTTTCTTCTTCATAATAGACAATTTTGGGGTTCAAAATGTACCGCCTCCTTATCTTTATAATCTGTCATTGTTATTCTAACTATTCAAAATGGATACAAAATAAAGTGGCGGCATCTGCCGTCGGTTTTGTACCGTGAGCTCAATCATCTCCTGCTAATAAGCACTTATAAATCATGCTTCGTTACAAAAAAACTTTTCAAATCATTCTTTATCCTTGTAATAAATAGTGTAATACTTTTCATATAAAGCAAACGCCACAAAATAAAATAGGGTATTATTCTCTAATGCATATAGAGATTATACCCTTCCACAGCAGCAACCAAATTTTCTCGTCTTTATGGAACTAATAGCGTTTCGTTATACTCCACCATTCCAACTTTCAGGTTCAGCAATCAATTTTCCATCCGGTAGCATAGCACGGAGTATACTATGCATCTGGTCAAACTTATTTGTACGAATTTGTATTCGTTTCCCAAGGCGAGAAAAGCCTTGAGTTTTTGCTTTGTCGTTATTTCCCTTGTTCTGAATGGAACACTTCCGCTCATTCTATTGGAACATGCTTCATATGTGTTGATTCCCCTTTTTCAACAGAATGTTCTTTTGGGGACGATACGTTATCGTTGATACTTTTGAGAATGATTTTCCCCAGATCTTTGATCTGTGCCGATGTTTTCTCCGGCAGGCGCTCAACCAGCTTTTCTGCCATATTCAGTTTTATTCTAATAATCTTGCCTATGAGTTCCTCATCCATTATGCTCACCCCCAAAACGAACTTTTAACATTCCATCTTCGAATGAAGCTTTTTTTATGAAACGGCTCAGAAGTGTCCTGGGAAGTGTAATGTTCCTTTTAACCGCTCCTGCTTTAACAATCAGTTCTTCGCCTTTTTGATTCAGTGCAAGATCTTTTTTCTCTACAAAAGGAATCGTAAGGGAAAGTATATAATCATCTCCGTCTTTTACTACCTGCTGTGTCCTTCCGCTATATTTGATATCTTCCGGATTGCTGTCCTGAAATATTTCTTCGGACATTCTGCCCAGCATTGTCCATCCGACAACCTCTGTTTCAAAGAGAGGAGCATAATAAATCGGGATAGGTGAGAAACTTTCGACTATATCCTTTCTATATTTTTTCTGGATGTCTTTCCATCCCTTAAAATAATCGTCTTTGATGCTTTCCGGGAATACTCGATTGACAACGACAGCGTCCACATTGAAATCATAGATGTTGAGATAGGTAAGGCTGCGTTGCGCCTCCTTTATAACCATTTTTTCAGGATTAACCACAATCCGAATGCTTGTGATGTTCCTGTCGGAAAATATTGTTCGCATTTCATCCAGGTCATAGTATATTTTATCAACCTCATCCATCACCTGGCCAGATGGCATTGGGATTCCGGTTAATGACCCAATGACGGGGCCGACAACCTTTACTGCTTTCTTTTTCATTGGGAAAAGCTTCTCCATCCACCACCGGAGCATTTCAGGGAAACTTAAGAGTGCAAGAGTTTCGCCTGTCGGCGCACAATCGACTATTATTACATCAAATCTGCCTTCTTTATAGTATTTCAGTATACACAGGAGGCTCAGAAGGTCCTGCATTCCGGGAAAAACTGTCAGTTCCTCTGTTGTTATATCTTTTACAGCCTTTGCTGTAAATAGTTCCGTAAGATAATTCTGGACCTTTCCCCAGCCCTTTTCAACCTCATGAGTAGTGTCAATCTCCTGAGCCCAAAGATTTTCCCTTATTTCCATCAGCTCGTTTGTTAGTCGCATGTCGAAGGAATCCCCCAGACTGTGAGCTGCATCAGTACTAACAACCAGTGTCTTTAATCCCCTTCCGGCACTTTTCACTGCAGTGGCAGCAGCAACACTTGTTTTGCCGACTCCGCCTTTTCCGGTATAAATGATAATCCTCATAAAAATCTCCTCCTAATTTACTTCGCTTTACAAATACTGCTAACAGCGAAGTATTTGATAAAATAATCTGCAAATATTAATCAATTTCTATTTTCCGTACGGCATTCTCATTCTGTTGATTAGCCTGCTGCCCTACGTGCTCCTCAGTTAAAATGTTTAAGATTTTCCTTGCGATTTGATCCATAAACTGTATCTCTTCCTGTGTAAGCTTATCAACCACTTTGTTCATGTATTCTCCAACAAGCTCTTTAAGTCTTTTTACTTCTTTAACTCCTTTTTCTGAAAGCTTTAAAAGGACTATTCTCCTGTCTTGTTCACTTCTTTCCCTGATAATGTAACCATCCTTAACGAGCCTGTTGATGATTCCCGTCGCTGTACTTAGGGGTGAATTGATGTATTCTGCAAGCTCTGTCATGATGATTTCTTTTTTCTTTTCAATCAGCAGCAGCGAGAACATCTCTGTCTTAGAAAATTCAAGGTCAAAGCTAAGCCATTCTTCCGGAAAAAACAGCTTTTTTAAATTATTAAGCAGTAAGTCTGTAACATATTCAATATCCATATAATAATTCACCATCCAAATATTTCGTGGTGCGTACTATTGTAAGTCAATTATATTCTGTATTATCTGTCTTGTCAATAGTAATGGGTATAGTTGTCACGGCAAAAGCATGAATACATTTCCTGTCAAAACCCTTACAGTAGAGTTTTTAAAAAATGCTATTGCAG
>JAQVFD010000309.1 GCA_028697435.1 Clostridiaceae bacterium | reverse complement strand
TAAGTAATAGAATGGGACAGGGGGACGGGACAGGGGGACAGGTACCGTGTCCCACATTGGGACGCGGTACCTGTCCCCCTGTCCCATCCCCCTGTCCCATTCTTTATTTATCTAACAACTTGAGATAATCGCTTTTCAATGCTCCCATTATGATTTCGTCATAATATTTACCGTCGATGTATGCTGATTGCCTCGTTCTGCCCTCGCAGCAGAATCCGCATTTAAGATAACAATTGACAGCTCTCTCATTATACTCGTATACCTTTAAAGTCACTCTGAATATATCGATCGTAAAAAATGCATATTCAAGCAGTGTCTTGACTGCATCTTCCCCGTAGCCTTTGCTCCAGTAGTCTCTATCCCCGATTCTTATACCAAGCTTACAGTTTTTATCCTGTTCATTAAAGTCGTAAAGCTGTATTGTACCTATTGGTGTCCCTTCTTCATTATCAATCATAAGATTCATAGGATCATATCCAAAACTTTTTGCAATATTGTACCTTAACTTGTCCTGAGTTACCTTGGAACTGCTCCAGCCTGCAAGCCTGTTCAATTCACTGTCGTTGTACCACTTTATCAGATAATAAATATCACTGTCCAAACCGGGCCTTAAGGTTACTTTTCTTCCTACAAGTTCACTCTCCATCATGACCTTGTTATCAATTGCAACGGATTTTAAAAATGCCGGTAAAAACTTAAATAACTTGTATGGCTTCTCCATGTATCTTTTTCCGTTCAGCATTATATCCTCATAATGCTCTCTTTTCAATACAATCTTAATATTTATACCTTCTTTGATTCCCTCTTTGACAATATTACCTTCAGTACTGTGATATATTGAAAATCTGTCCCCCTCACGACCTTTTTCCATGATTACTATCCCAAAATTGCCCGAACTAAACAGAAACATATTCATAAGAAAAGGTTTCATAAAAGGGTATCTTTTGAAGAACAAAATATATAAATCCGATACTGTATCGGAAAAGCTCTTCATATCTTCAGCTGAAATAGTGCTCATTCTTGATTACTCCTAAAAAGTCAGTAATAGTAATATAAATATTGTATCATAGAATATTACTCCATTCGACTCCAAAACTCCTCCAATATTCGTCTTAATTCTTCATGATTTGTAACAATATTTTTATTCATCCACTCCTGGGGGAAGATGCAAGTATACCGGCTGCTGCAGAACCTTTCATCAATGAGCAGTACTGCACCCCGGTCCGATTCAGACCTGATGACCCTTCCGGCTGCTTGCATAACTTTATTCATCCCCGGATACATGTATGAATATTCAAAACCTTTACTATTCTTTCTTTTGAAGAAATCCATAATTATATCTCTTTCAAAACATACTTGCGGTAGACCTACACCCACAACGACCGCTCCAACAAGCCTGTCTCCTTCAAGATCTATTCCTTCCGAAAAAATACCTCCCATCACTGCAAATCCAATTAGTTCCTCTTCCTTATCCCTACAGAAGCATTGGAGAAAGCGCTCCTTTTCTTCCTCCTGCATAGCAGGCTGCTGCAAAATTGTTTTGATTTCCGGATATCTTACGGTAAATAGCCCAAACACTTCATTCATGTACTTATATGAAGGAAAAAATATGAGGTAATTGCCTTTCCTTGCCTTAACTACAGCCTTGATATATTCAACTATTTCGGAAAGACTGCTTTCTCTGTCCGCATACCTAGTAGATACATTTCCGGCAATATTAAGACTCAGATTGGATTCTTCGAAGGGCGAAGGCAGCTTTATGTTATAATCCTGTTCACTGCCTCCGAGAATATCCTTAAAATAGTTCAGTGGTGTCAGCGTTGCGGAGTAGAACGCAGAGGCTTTCATCCTTCCGGTTATATCTCCGAGAAGCTTGGATGGGTCTAAGCAAAACAGTTTAAGCTTTACATCACTTCCCGACAACTCAACATAAGCAGTATACCTCTCATCAAAAATCTCGTAAATCCTTATAAATGCCGAGGCTTCAAAATAAAGCTCCAGCACCTCCCGGTATCCTTGTTCCCTATGGTTTGAACTAAGCCATTCTTCACCTTGTCTGATAAATGCCCTAAGGACCGGATATAGCTCTTTCAGTTCTTCTTTTGACATGCAGCAGTTCTTACTGCCGCTTTTCTTTTTTATTGCAAGCATAGCCAAGTTGATACCGGACGCTGCCTTTGATATCAAAGGTGCTTTGACCTTCATCAACCGCTTTAATTCAAGAAAAGGCTTCTTGTAAAGCTCAGCTGAGAACATTTCTCTTGCGCGGTCCACAAGGTTGTGGGCTTCGTCTATTAGCAGCACATAATTGCTTTCTGTTTCTGCAAAAAACCTTCTGAGACTTACTCTGGGATCAAAAACATAATTATAGTCGCATATAATACAATCTGTCCAATAGGATATATCCAGCGAAAGCTCAAAGGGACATACCATATGCCTTCCGGCATACTCTTCCACTAACTCCCTTGTAATTATATCCTCTTTTTCAAATACCTCTTTCAATACTGTATTTACCCTATCGTAATAGCCCCTCG
>JAQVFD010000047.1 GCA_028697435.1 Clostridiaceae bacterium | reverse complement strand
TATATAGAATAAGCATAAATATGAATAAGGAAATAATCGGAGTCTCTCCGGAAGCTGAAAACTGCTTACTTAATTACGATTGGCCGGGCAACATAAGGGAACTGGAAAACCTGGTAGAGAGGGTGATAGCTCTTACTGACGGGAATGAAATTGATATAAACAGCCTGCCTTCCAAAATATCGTCTCTTTATTGCGTAAATCAGCATACATATTCATCCTCTACACTTATTAACATGAATAATTCGGGTAATATAGCTACTCTGGAGGAATATGAAAAAGAGATAATCAGAGAAGCCCTGGCAAGGTTTGGCAGTTATAACGCTGCGGGAAAGGCCTTGGGAATAACACACAGAACGGTGGCACTAAAGGCACGCAGATACAATATCGTCACATAAAAACCGGGATTGGGAGGATAATAATGAGTATATCATATAATAATATGATAAATATTGCAGTCATAATTATTCTAAGTTATCTTGCAGGGTCCATACCAACAAGCATAATAGTATGTAAAGCCTTAAGGGGAAGTGACATAAGGAACTATGGAAGCGGGAACGCAGGAGGTACAAATGCTTTCAGGGTTATGGGCTGGAAAGCCGGCATTCTTGTTGTATCCATAGATATTTTCAAGGGTTTTGCAGCAACAGAGTGGATATCGAGACTGAATTTATTTTCGGGGATACCCGAAAGCAGTATACCTGTTCCGATAATTGCAGGTACTGCCGCAGTAATTGGACACTGCTTTACCATATTTGCACATTTCAAAGGCGGAAAGGGTATCGCCACATCAGCGGGGATGCTGATTGCGTTGTTTCCCGTGCCGCTCTTTGTTTCAGTATCTGTATTTGCTGTTGTGCTGCTGACAAGTGGCTATGTATCCCTAAGTTCGTTGATAGCAGCAATTGCATTTCCTGTAACAATGATATTTTTCTATATTAATGATCCTAATAATATAGACCGAACTGCCATTATTTTCAGCATAATTATTACAGCTTTCATATTCTATACCCACAGAAGTAATATAAAAAGGCTTATTGCAGGAACTGAAAACAGATTTGAAAAGGTACGGATTTTTACAAGGAAGAGCTACTAATCACTAATTCCGCCGTTACATCATAACCTTCTGAAATACTCACCGCTGTAATCTTCTATATTGTTTAAAACAACATCCAACTGCTTAAGCAGCTTGCTTTTATCATGGGGAAGGGTTCCTTCGAGAGAAAAGTAATTGGAGGCATGATTGCTTCTGAAAACACAATTCCTAAGCTCAAGGTTTTGTATGAGCATTTGAGTTTCTAAAGCTACTTCTTCTGTAGACAGCAGCTTGAACGTACCCTCCTGCACCAAATCATACATACGGGTGCCGGGTTCAATAATCAAGGTCAACAAACCCAGATAGTCAGGGTTTATCTCATTAATTACTTTTGCAGATTCTCTTGCATGCTCCTCCCGGCCATCCTTTCCGCCCAGTCCGGAAATAAGGGTTACGGATAGCTTGATTCCTGAGTTCACTATGCGTTTTCCCGCTTCAATCATATCTTTTGAATCTGCTCCCTTGCTGATACCCTTAAGGATTTTGTCGCTGCCGGACTCAATTCCTAAATAAACTATACCAATACCGTACTCATTAAGAGATTTTAATTCTTCGGGGGATTTACGCAATATATCATTGGGAGTGGCATATATGCCTACCCGTTCACAATAGGGAAAAAGCTCTTTAATCTTAAGTAGTATATCTTTAAGATCCTGGGTCTTCAGCACCAAGGCATCGCCGTCTGCAAGAAAAATCCTGCGCACTTTATTATAGCGTGCAGCCATTTCTTCCAAGTCCCTGAATATGTCACTTTTACTGCGGATTCGGAATTTCTTGCTTTTATACATACCGCAAAAACTGCATTTATTGTGAGAGCATCCGATGGTTACCTGGATAATCAGACTGTATGCCTCACTTGGAGGTCTGTATAAAGGTTCGTCATAAATCATAAAGCATCATTCCTTAATGAAATTTCACCCGAACTAATACGGTTTAAGTACTCTACAAGAGTTGCCTGCTCCTCCTCACTCAGAGAGTAGAGCACATTTTTGTTTTCTTTCTCAATTATCTCAGTCACAGGGGCTTCTAATAGTCTTCCCTGTTCAGTCAGTACAACCTTTAATGATCTCCTGTCCTTGCGGTCTGCTACTCTTTTTATTACACCCTTGTTCTCCATTCGGTCGAGGATTCCGGAAATGGTTGAGTTGTCTAAGGACAAGCTGCCGGCTATCTGACTGGGATTTTGACCGTCCTGACACCACAGGCATTTTAAAACTCCGTATTGTACCGGGGTTACGTCATATTCGGCCAGGCTGGCCTTAAATTGCTGGAATACTACCTGCTGGGTTTTTGTGAGCAAAAAGTTGATGCATTTGTTAAGTTCCATATAAATATTACCTTCTTCCGGTTAAATGAAATCCATAATGAAAAATCCATAATAATGTATGATATAATAATTGCAGGGAATACAATCCTTTATCATATAGGATAATGAAATAAAGCAAATTTGTCAATGAATCTTTCGCTATTATCCCAGGATATTTCATAGGCGCTTCACCCTGCAAAGCACTGAAGTTACTAAGGTTTCAAAGAAGATTGCGTGCAAATAATTTGTTGACAAACAATATCTGCAATGCTATCATTATGTCAGAAAGCTATATATACTATATATAGTTAAAAAAATAACAAGGAGATAATGTATATGCAATTTTTTGAATTCACCGAAGAACAGGAATTACTACGTAAAGCGGTTAGGGAGTTTGCAGAAGCGGAAGTAGCACCAAAGGCAGCGGAATGGGATGAACAGGACTATTGCCCCATGGAGCTTTTCCCCGTAATGGGCGAATTGGGAATCAACGGAATATTCACACCTGAAGAGTACGGCGGAGCCGGAATGGGACATGTAGAAAGAGCTATTTGCATAGAAGAAATATCCAGATATTCCGCAGGGCTGGGAATAGCTCTCATGACACATCATCTGGGGATGTCCCCAATACTGGATTTTGGAACCGAAGATCAAAAGAAAAAATATCTTCCTGAGTTATGTGCAGGGACAAAATTATGCGGCCTGGCGGTTACAGAGCCGGGAGGAGGTTCTGACTTTGCAGGGCAGAAAACCACGGCAGAGCTTGTTGACGGACAGTGGGTATTAAACGGCCGCAAATGCTTCATAACCAACCATCATGCAGACGTAAGCGTCATTACCGCAGTAACGGGAGTAGATGAAAAGGGACGTAACCAGTTAAGCGCATTTATAGTGGAAAAAGGCACACCGGGATTCTCGGCAGGACGCAAGGAGCATAAGCTAGGACTCAGAGGCTCCGTAACAGGAGACTTGATATTGAACGAAGTGAAAATACCCGAAGAAAATATAATAGGCAAGGTCGGCGCCGGAGCAAAGATAGGAATGGCAGCAATAGGGGAAGTAGGCAGAGCGGGAATGAGCGCCATCTGCGTGGGAATACTTAGAGGCTGCGTAGAAGAAGCAGTCAAGTTCGCCAATGAAAGAGTAGTCTACGGAAAGCCTATATCCAAGCTTCAGGCAATACAATTTGAAGTAGCAAATATACGTACGGAATATGAAGCAGCGAAAATGCTTCTTTACTATGCAGCAGGGAAAAAGGATGCAAAGCTTCCTGCAACAACGGACTTTGCAATAGCCAAATATTATTCTACCGAAGGGGCAGTAAGAGCATCAAAGAGGACAATGGACCTTATGGGAGGCTATGGAGTAATAAACGAATATCCTGTAGGGCGATTCTTGAGAGATGCCCTGGCATCAATACCATCCGGAGGGACCTCACATGTACAGCAGCTGATTATTGCAGGGAATACGTTGTCTGCATTCAAAGCTTAATCACCGGATAGAAAAGGAGAATATTTATGGCTTTAAAAATAGTAGTATGCATAAAGCCGGTACCGGATCCTGATTATTATGACAAGGTCAGTATTGACCCCGTAACAAAAAGAATAACCCGGGAAGGAATACCGACAATAATAAACCCCGTAGATAAAAATGGAATAGAAGCAGCCCTGAAGCTTAAAGCACAATACGGAGGCAAAGTTACAGTTATCACCATGGCCCCTCCTAATGCCACGGAGAACCTTAAGGAAGCTTTGGCAATGGGAGCGGACGAAGCAGTACTGCTGTCTGACAGAGCTTTTGGAGGAGCCGATACCTTAGCTACCTCCTATACTCTGGCAAAAGGAATAGAAAAGATAGGGGGCTTCGATATAGTATTCTGCGGAACAGAGAGCGCAGACGGAGCAACTGCTCAGGTATCCTCCCAGTTGGGAGAATGGCTTGGAGTACCCCATTTGTGGAGTGTATTCAACATGGAAGCCTCAAGTGAACAATGTCTGAGAGTTAAGACCAAAGCAGAGAATGGGTTCATGGAATGGGATATAAAATTACCCTGTCTGCTGGGAGTATCCAGGGAGTTGAACAAGCCCCGTTTTATATCGGCTATGGGAATCATAAAGGCAAAGAACAAGCCTATATCCATATGGGGTAAATCAGACCTTGATGTAGAAGATGAAAGACTGGGACTTACCGGTTCACCCACAAAAGCCGGAGCAATATTCACACCGGACCTGAAGAGAAAAGGTGAAATGCTTACCGGTTCAGCAGAAGAAATAGCGGATGCCATAATAGAAAAGCTTAGAGCGGCAGGAGTTAATATCCCCACACAGGGAGATGCATGCAGCATAGAAGGAGGTGCCCAATAATGAAAAAGAGAATATGGGTATTTGCCGAATATGTGAACTGCACCCTGGACAGAGTCGCACTGGAACTTTTGACGAAAGCGAAGGAGCTGGCATCGGGACTCACGGGAGAAACTGAAGTAGCGGCTGTACTATTAGGCAGTAGAATAGGAAGCACATGCAAAACACTGGCAGAGTACGGAGCAGAAAAAATATACTTAGCGGAATCCGACGAACTGAGTTTGTATAACCCGATGCTTTATGCACCCATAATAGCAGAACTTGTGCAAAAAGAAGACCCTGACATATTCCTTTTCGGAGCCACTGCAATAGGCTCGGAACTGGGACCTACAGTGGCAGCACAATTAAAAACCGGAGTAGCTGCTCACTGTGTGGATATGAGGATAGACGAAAATGAACATTTGGTAGCCTCAGTGCCATCCTTCGGAGGCAAGATTTTAGGAGAAATATTGTGTCCCGATACACGTCCCCAGATGGCAAGCGTCAAGCCGGGAATCTTCGTACAGGGAGAACCGGAAGAAGGAGAAGCTGAAATCATAAGAGTGGATGTCAGCGGAATAAAAGCAGATAATCTGCCTTTGAAGGCATTAAGCCTTGAAAAGAAAGAAATAGAAGGAGTGCCTCTGGACAAAGCGGAAGTGGTGTTCTGCGGAGGCTACGGCCTTGGATGCAAAGATTGCTGGGAGAAGCTTGAAAAGCTGGCAGCAATATTCGGAGGAGCAGCAGCCTGCACCCGTCCTGTAGTGGACGAGGGTTGGGCACCGGGAGAACATGTAATGGTAGGAACCAGCGGCAAGTCAATTCGCCCTAAGGCATATGTAGGCTTTGGAATATCAGGAGCAACACACCATATTTGCGGGATGAAGGATTCCGGGTTGGTAATCAATGTTAACAAGGATGAGAAGGCAGCAGTATTTGAGGTATCGGATGCAGGGGCTGTCGCCGATCTTAACAAGGTTTTGGATCAGTTAATACTTAAACTTAATTAATAAGGAGGGTATAACTATGACGTTGAAGACAGGAGCTCAGTATATCGAAGAAATGAAGAAAATGAGGCCAAACGTTTACAAATGGGGAGAGCTTATAGAGGATGTTACTACACATCCTGCAACAGCATGCCATATTAAAAATGTGGCAAAATGGTACGATAATTCTTTCGATCCCGAGAAAGAACAGTTATACACAGCAACATCAGTTCTTTCAGGGAATAAGGCCCATCGCTGGACTACCCTGATAGCAAGTGCGGATGACATGCTGGGAAATGCAAACATGAAAAGAGACGGATATCATACCTGCGGAAGCTGTATGGGTCCTGTGTGTGCGGGATGGACGGTACTGAACTCGCTTTGGAGCGTTACCTACGAGATGGATCAGGAACTGGGAACAGATTACCATGAAAGATTAAAGAATTTCTTCGCTTTTGCGGAAGAAAAAGCCCTTGCATTAAGCGGAGCACTTACAGACGCAAAGGGCAACAGGGCGCTTAAGCCGGGTCAGCAGGATAATCCTGACATGTATCTGCATGTAGTGGAAAAAAGAGAAGACGGAGTAGTAATCCGAGGCTTTAAGAATCAGATATGCGGAGTGACAGGGTCACAGTACATTATAGTAATGCCCACCACCGGAATAGGCGAAGATGAAGCCGAATATGCAATAGCCGCTGCAGTGCCGAGAGATGCGGAAGGCGTGACTATTGTTGAGACAAGACGTCCTTCGGATACAAGAATAGAAGAGGAAGGCTGGGACGGGATAAAGTCCGGAACCACCCAGTCCTATATCATATTTGACAACGTATTCGTACCCAACAAGCATGTGTTTATGAACGGAGAAGCAAAATACACAGGGAAGCTGATTGGGAACTTTACCGCGATATACAGAGCAGCCATAGGAGCATGTGTAGCCGGACAGGGAGATGTAATGATAGGAGCAGCCATCGGCATGGCAAGAGCAAACGGACTTGCACAGAAGGCATTCCAGGACAAGCTTACCCAGATGGCAGTTAATAACGAGACAACATATGGACTGGGAATAGGAGCCATGTATACAGGGAAGAAGCATAAATCCGGAGCATTTTATCCGAATCCGCTGCTTGCTCATGTAAATAAGGTGCATGTGGCAACTCTTCCATACAATACGAAGGTTTTAGCACAGGAAATATCCGGGGGTATCACAGAGACAGGATGTATGCCATCCTACAAGGATATGATGTCACCGATATACGGAGAAAAGCTTATAGAATCATTAAGATCCGCAGTGCCGGGAGAAGACAGGATAAAGATGGCAAGACTTGTTGAGTGGCTGACAATCGGAGGAGGCGTACCGGGATGCATGCATGGCGGCGGATCTCCTGACACAGCAAAGATGGTAGTTAAAGCAGCAACTAAATGGGATAACTATGTAGATTATGCACGTGCCTTAGCTAATGTGGAAAGCCCCTTGAAGGAGGAAAAGAAAAAGTAATTGCTATTTATGTAGAGAGGAGAAAAAAATGAAGCAGATAAGATGGCATGGTCGGGGAGGCAATGGAGCCTTTACAGCAGCCAGGCTTTTGGGTGTTGCTGCATCAGTATTCGAAGGTAAATCAGCACAGGCTTTTCCATCCTTTGGCCCTGAACGCAGGGGAGCACCGGTTCTTGGTTTTACCAGAATAGCGGAAAAGACCATTACCGACCACAGCCAGGTCTATGAATGTGATTGCGTAATTGTGCTGGATGAAACTTTGTGTGAGGTGGCAAATGTAACTGCGGGGCTTAAGCCCGACGGTGTCCTGGTTATCAACACAAGAAAATCTGCAGATGCAGTAGCACAACATATCGGATTTGCGGACCCATCTAAAATAGTTGTTATTGATGCTACAGATATTGCTCTTGAACTCTTGGGGAATCCGATAGTAAATACAATAATGCTCGGTGCGGCAGTAGGTGTAACCGATATGGTATCAATGGAATCGGTAGAAGCAGCTATTGACGATGTAATGGGCAAGAACCTCAGGGAGAAGAACAAGAAGGCCGCAAGGGCAGCTTATAACAAGGTTAAGGAGGCGGTGATGCAATAATGAATAAACCGAAATGGAACAAGGATTATAAAGCACCATCCTCCTGGGATGAAATGTTTTTTGGATCAAGTAATGGAGTAGGAATATTACCGACTCCCAATTCCGGTTTCAGAACATTGCATCCGGAAATCGACAGTGAAGCATGCATAAAATGTATGATGTGCTGGATATTTTGCCCGGAAGGCTGTATAGACAAGAGCGGTGAACATCTTGAAGTAGATATGGATTATTGTAAAGGATGCGGAATATGCGCAACCGAATGCCCGAAAGAGTGCATTAAAATGGTTAAGGACGGTGATTCGGAATGAGTAAAAAAGCTTTTTTGTCCGCCAATGAGGCAGCTGCTTACGGTGTGAAGCTTTCAAAACCTCATGTCGTATCGGCATATCCGATTACACCGCAGACCACTTTGGTTGAGAAAATTGCAGATTTTCTGGCAAACGGAGAAGCGGATTTCAAATATATGATGGTAGAAAGCGAACACAGCGCCATGGCTTCAGCTTTGGGTGCATCCTTGATGGGAGCAAGAACATTTACTGCATCCTCATCCCAGGGGCTCCTTTACATGTGTGAAATGCTGAGTTATGTTAGCGGTTCACGTAATCCGATAGTAATGGTTGATGCGAACCGTTCCATTGCAACACCCTGGAACATATTCGGAGACCAAAGGGATGCTATGGCAATGAGAGATTCAGGATGGATAATGCTGTTCGTGGAAAGCGGACAGGAGGCATTGGATACGGTTATACAGGCATACAAGATAGCTGAGGATCCCGAAGTCATGACCCCTGTTATGGTAAATATAGACGGTTTTACGCTTACCCACACCTATGATATGGTGGAGATACCGGAACAGGAGGAAGTGGACAGCTTCCTGCCGCCATACAATACAACAAACAAAATGGATATGAAGAATCCCAAAACTTTATGTCAGTCAGTAGGTCCTGATTTCCATACCGAAGGTCGTTATTTACAGCAGAAAGCTTTTGAAGCTGCAAAGAGGAAGATTGTCTCTGTCAATGATGAATATGCGAAATTGACTGGCAGGTCTTACGGAGGGCTAATTGAAGAATACCGTTGTGATGATGCTGAGGTAGTTCTGGTAGCAACGGGAAGTGTGGCAGGCACTGTAAGAGCAGTGGTAGACGAAATGAGAGAAGCAGGAAAGAAAGTCGGTCTTATAAAGCTCAGAAGCTTCAGACCCTTCCCTAAGGAGTATTTCGAATCTGTGAAGGATAAGTTCAAGGCTATAGGAGTAATAGACAAAAGCATATCCTTCGGTTATGACGGAACTGTATTCTCAGAGGTCAAGTCTGCCATGTACGGTTCAAGTGCAAAAATGGCCAATTACATCGTAGGCTTGGGAGGAAGAGATATACCGAAAAAAATGTTGGAAGACATGTACAACAAGCTTTTCGGCATGGTTTCCGGAAAGAATGAAGCTGAAGTACAGTTCTTAGGAATGAGGTGGGAATAATGGCAGTAAATTTAAAAAACTTACCTGATGAGGAATTGTTATACGGTGTAAAGACGTGTCAAGGATGCGGAGTAACATTGGCAGCCAGGCTTGCTCTTAAAGTGTTAGGCGAAAGAACCTGTTTGGCCACTCCCGCTTGTTGCTTTGCAGCGACTACAACTGTATATCCGCAGTCTTCAATTTTCGTGAACAATGCAATTACTGCATTCCCGGCCCTTGCTTCTACGATTTCAGGAATGGCAGTGGCAGCAGAAGCTCTCGGATGGGATGAGGATATTACTTTCTTAGGCATCGCAGGGGATGGAGGCACAGTTGACATTGGTTTGCAGGCATTGTCCGGCGCAGCGGAAAGAAATGATAACATAATCTATATCTGCGTAGACAATGAAGCATATATGAACACAGGGAATCAAAGAAGCGGTGTGACCTCATACAAGGCATGGACTACAACCACACCGACCGGTCCATGCTCCAAGGGCGAGAAGAACAGATTTAAGAAGAGTCTGTTTGAGATAATGGCAGCTCACAGGGTGCCATATACAGCCACGGCTTCTGTTGCATATCCGAAGGACTTTATGGAAAAGGTTGAAAAGGCTAAAAATATTAAGGGGTGCAAGGTTATTCACGTTATGACCCCATGCCCTACCGGCTGGGGTTATGATCCCGCTGTAACGGTAAGAACTGCAAAGCTTGCTGTTGAATGCGGTCTTTGGTATCTTGCGGAGTTTGAAAACAACGAGTTCAAATTCAATTTTGTGCCGAAAGAATTCAAGCCTGTTGAAGAGTACCTGAAGCTGCAGCGCAGGTTCAGACATCTGGACGAAAGTGACTACAGGGAAATTGAAGCAAACAGGGATATTGAATGGAACAGGATGAGAAAAAGATTCGCATAAAGAATAAAAAAGTGGCCTGATGTGGTATAATTTCCATATCAGGTCTTTCTTTTTTATTGGAAATAGGCTGTACTGAAGTACTTGAAGAGGAGTTGATTGTTTGAAAAAAATAAAAAATGTTTCAATCATAGGTTTGGGGGCCATAGGGGGCAGCTATGCCGCAAGGCTGTATGAAAATGATTCTGTTAACCTTACTGTTGTGGCAGACAGCCGCAGGATTGAAAAATATAACACCAACAAGCTGGCGGTAAATGGAAAGTCCTTTGGTTTTAAATTCCTGCAGCCGGATAGTGATGCAGCCCCTGCTGATTTGGTTCTTATTTCGGTCAAATACAATAACCTCAGTCAGGCTATTGATTCTATAAGAAAACGTGTGGGACCGGATACTGTAATTATGTCCCTAATGAACGGAATTGACAGTGAAGAGATAATAGGTGAAGCTTTTGGAATGGAAAAGCTTTTGTATTCTTCCTGCGTAGGCATTGATGCAGTCAGAGAAGACAATAATATACACTACACAAGTTTTGGTAAGCTATATTTTGGTGAAAGGGAAAATCAGCTGCATAC
>JAQVFD010000046.1 GCA_028697435.1 Clostridiaceae bacterium | reverse complement strand
ATGACAGCCAGGAAAGTATTGCCTGATATGCATCTGCATTTAAGCACTCAGGACAGTAATACAAATTATTTGAGCGCAGAGTTCTGGCATAGTCAGGGGATAAAAAGAATCGTATTGGCAAGAGAATTGAGCTTTGAGGAGATTAGAGAAACCATAGAAAAGTCTCCAAAAAGCTTGGAATATGAAGCGTTTGTACATGGAGCAATGTGTATTTCATACTCAGGCAGATGCCTGCTAAGTAATTACATGACAGGCAGAGATGCTAACCGAGGTGAATGTGCACAGCCCTGCAGATACAAATACTATCTTATGGAAGAGAAGCGTCCGGGTCAGTATATGATGGTAGATGAAGACGAAAGAGGAACTTATATATTCAATTCAAGAGATTTATGTATGATTGAGCATATCCCGGAGTTGGTGGAATCAGGAATAAAGAGCCTGAAAATTGAGGGACGAATGAAAAGCTCTTATTATGTGGCATCTGTTGTAAGGGCATATAGGTTGGCTTTAGACAGCTATTTTTGGGACCCTATGAATTATAAATTCAGCGAGGAATGGCTGGATGAGCTTTCAAAGGCCAGTCACAGAAAATTTGGTACAGGGTTTTATTTTGGTAAACCCGACTCAGAGGGACAGATTTATGAATCAAGCTCTTATGTAAGGGATTATGCTTTTGTCGGTTTGGTATTGGACTATGACAGCGAGACAGGTATTGCTGTTGTCGAGCAGAGGAATAAGATGGTTACCGGGGATGAAATAGAAGTAATCGGTCCTCACAGACAAATGTTTGCACAAAAAATTGAAAAGATGTGGAATGAGGAGGGGGCTGAAATCTCAGCGGCACCACATCCGCAGCAGATTGTGACCATTAAGATGGAAAAGCCCGTCGAAAAGCATGGGATACTGAGAAGGGAGAGAAAAGATGGTGAGTGAGGAAAGGTATAAGAAACCGCTTGTAATTGGGATTGCAGGAGGAACAGGGTCCGGCAAGAGCACTGTATCAAAGGCAATTTTGGATAGTATTCCGGAGAAAAATGTAGTAATTATTGAGCAGGATTGTTATTATAAGGATCAAAGCCATCTGCCCCCGGCTGATAGAGTGAATGTAAATTATGACCACCCCCTGGCTTTTGATACCGAACTTCTGATCAGTCATGTATTAAAGCTGATTAATGGACAGGCTATCGAAAAACCTCAGTATGATTTTACCGTGCATAACAGAAAAAAGCATACAATGAGGGTTGAGCCCAAAGATGTAATATTGCTGGAAGGCATTTTGATTCTGGATTCTCCAAGGCTTAGAGAGTTGATGGATATTAAAATTTTTGTAGATACAGATGCCGATGTTAGGATTATAAGAAGAATTGTCAGAGATATCAGGGAAAGAGGTAGATCTTTAGATTCGATAATATCACAATACATCAATGTTGTTAAGCCTGCCCACAATGAATTTTGCGAACCTACAAAAAGATATGCAGATATCATAATACCTGAGGGGGGCTACAATAAAGTTGCAATTGATATAATGGTGACAAAGGTTAAGGCGATTATTGGATAACTATAATCAGAATTGAAGTGAATAACCTCCCACAATCTGACAATACTATGATTGTGGGAGGTTTTATTATGAGCGGATCTGATCACAAGGAGTTCCTTACACTGCCGGGTACAAGGTTATACAGGAAAAACAATTATGTACTTATTCATAAGAAAAGGCTTCAAATTATAGGTCTGATTTTTATTGCAATTTACGGTCTTCTGATGTGCCGGCTTTTTTACATTCAAGTATACAAAAGCAAATATTACAGTGAGAGAGCTGTGCGTCAAAGAATGGTCAACATACCCATTTCCACAAATAGGGGAATAATATATGACAGGAATATGATAGCAATAACCGATAGAGAGATTAAAAAAGTTGTTATAGCATATCCGGCTTTTGTATATGACAAAAAAGCAGCAATTGATGCTATTTACAAAGCCTGCGGCATGCAAAAGGAAGATGTTGAAAAAAGGATGGAAAGCTCCGCAGATACTACAGAGTTCATATGTGAAATCGGGCAGAACGAGTATTTATCTCTTATAGAAAGTGGTAGGATACGGGGTGTAATTGCCGTAGAAAAAAGACTGAGGTATGCAGATGATAATATTGCAAAGCATGTGGTGGGTCATATCGGAAAAAAAGATAAGATAGGTCATATGGGCATTGAAAAGAGTATGAACAGCTATTTAGAAAGCAGCGGCAGCGACAGTATTGCAGCCGTAGTGGACAGCGGAAAAAACATAATAAGGGGGCTGGGCTTCAGGAAAGTAGAAGCTGCAGAAGACGGTGTAAGCTATAGTTTGAAGCTCACCCTTGACTACCATATTCAGAGCATAATAGAAACTGCAATGGAAGAAAATGATATTCAAGGCTCAATAGTAGTAATGGATGTAAAAAGTGGGGATATACTGGGAATGGCAAGTAAACCTGATTTTGACCAGGATAATGTGGACAAATACATTAGCAGCAATGGAAATGAACTGATTAATAAATCAATATGGCAATTTGACCTGGGTTCAATATTTAAAACTGTTGTAGCAGCAGCGGCTATAGAAGGAGGACATGTAAATACAGAAAAAAAATACAAGTGTCAGGGATATATAGATGTTGGCAAAAATAGAATAAGATGTGCTACCCATA
The DNA here is from genome assembly GCA_028697435.1 of Clostridiaceae bacterium. GTDB lineage: Bacteria > Bacillota > Clostridia > Lutisporales > Lutisporaceae > BRH-c25. Next base: position 8,081 of record JAQVFD010000046.1, on the reverse strand, counting down.
AGACACATGAGGAAAGGGAAATCAATATGAAGGAAGCCTTTGCCCTTTCCTGCAACAGCACTTACATACAAATCGGTATGGAAACAGGGGCTGAAAATATATTGGAAATGGCTGCTGAAATGGGTCTTGGACAAAAATTGTGTTTTACTATTCCCGAAGAAATGGCGGGTTATTTACCGGAAGTTCAAGAAGACGGAATAGGAAATATCTCTATTGGGCAAGGGAAAATACAGGTCACACCTTTGCAGGTGACGTGCATGATGGCAACGATAGCAAATAACGGTATCAGAAATGATCCTCAGTTAGTAGATTCACTTATTACCGAGAAAGGCTTGACAGTAAAAAAACTTGAAAGGTCCAGACCTCAGATTGTACTGAATCCGATTACATCAAAACTGTTAAAGGATATGCTTCATGAAGTTACATTAACAGGTACGGGGAAGGAAGCGAATATGGAAGAACTTGGAGGAAGCTGTGGCAAGACCAGCTCAGCACAGACGGGAATAAAAGAAGGAGAGGTTGTTCATGGCTGGTTTGCCGGTTTTGTACCCTATGATAAACCAAAGTACGCTATTACTGTATTTATATATGACGGAAAGTCGGGAGGCGGAGCGGCAGCTCCGTTATTTAAGGAAGTAGCCTCTAAAATATTAACCAATGTAAAAAGATGAAGTAGTTTTTATAGATAAATTTACATAAAAATTATTATGTTATACTTTAATACAGGCACATATCCGTGTTAAGAATCATATAATTCTAGTAGGCGAAGTTTTCCACTGTATAAACCTTGTACGGCATGGTTTATAAATGGCAGACTTCTTTAAAATTCGGAGGTGTGCTTCTTTGTTTTTCTATATAGCATCTCTTATTATTTTCACAATAAAAGATATATGCTTACTGTTCGGTTATATTCAAAATGTAAACTCATTTCCGCAACCTCTTTCAGCAGAGGAGGAGCAATTCTATCTTGAAGAGTACAAAAAAGGTAATGAAGATGCAAAAAACGTACTTGTTGAACGAAATCTCAGACTTGTGGCACATATAGTTAAGAAGTATGTGAATACGGGTAGAGAAATAGATGATTTGATATCCATAGGAACCATAGGCCTTATAAAAGCCATCATAACCTTTGATGAATGCAAAGGAACAAGGCTTGCTACCTATGCTGCAAGATGCATAGAGAATGAAATACTGATGACTATCAGAGCTTCAAAGAAAATTAAAACTGAAGTATCTCTGCATGATCCCATAGGAATTGACAAGGAAGGTAATGAAATCAGTCTAATAGATATACTGGGGAGCGATTCGGATGTAATATTGGATGAGGTAGAACTTAAGATTCAGATTAAGAAGTTATATCAGAGAATGGATACAGCCTTAAAAAAAAGAGAAAAGCTGGTCATTGAGCTTAGGTATGGATTACTTAACGGAATCAGCAAAACACAAAGAGAAATTGCTGAAATGTTAGGTATCTCCAGATCATATGTATCAAGAATAGAAAACAGAGCAATCAGAAAGCTGCATAAAGAGCTTTACAATGAAAACGTGTAAGAATAGAATATAGGTACGGGGTTACGGGGTTACGGGGTTACGGGGTTACGAATTTACGAGATACGAGAGTTGAGTGAGGCGTTGGAGAAGTGAGTATGAAGAACAGACTTAGACCGGATATTTTTTTGAATACTATATATGAACTGGATACAGCGTTGTTGAAGGACCTTAAGATTAATTCAATTATTGTTGACATTGACAATACTTTGGTTTCATGGAATACTAAAGAACCTGACGATAAGGTGTATGAACTTGTACGTAAGCTGGGAGCGGAAGGATTCAATATATGCATATTATCAAATGGTACCAGGAAAAGAGTTGAATAGTTCAATAAATACTTGAAACTTCCTGCTGTGTACAAAGCAATCAAACCAAGTAAAACTGCTTTTAGAAGAGCTATGAAGCTTATGAATTCTGTACCTGCGAATACTGCAGTAATAGGAGATCAGATTTTTACAGATGTGCTGGGGGGGAATCGTCTGGGACTGTATACCATACTTGTGGCCCCGATTAGCGATAAGGAATTCATATGGACAAGGATAATCCGGAAGCTGGAAAGGCATATTCTAAAAAAGCATAATCATTTTAATAAAGAGCATTAATTAAAATCCCGCAATTACTTGCAGGATTTTTATCGTTATTTGTAGAATCATAAATATGTTGATATAATTTAGAAAATTGGAAAAGGCTTCATTTTGTGAAGTCTTTTTTGAAAGTAGCAGTTTTGTTTTCTTTAATGTAAAAAGGGGGACCGGAAATGTATCAATTAAAAGATTATATGTTAGATCTGGTTTTAAAAAAGACTGATGAAATTTCTAATTCTATGGATGTCTGCAAGTGTGAGAAATGCAGACTGGATATTGCTGCAATTGCATTGAACAGCCTTCCTTCAAAGTATGTTGTGACTGAAAAAGGCGAGCTTTATGCAAAAATTAACGAATTAGAACACCAGTTCGAAGTAGATGTTGAAACCGCCATCATAAAAGCGGCTGTTATTGTGGGCAAAAATCCAAAACACAATAATGGAGAGTGATAGAAGGTACTGCTGTAGTGTCTGAAGAATATACGCGCTAATTGGATATACTAAGTATAAAGATAAATTTTACAGGGTCGTAGAAGAGGAACACCTGTACGGCTTGGGAAAATTATGTTAAAATTATTATGAATAAATACATAGATTATAAAGTAATATTAGTCTATTTGAGAGGGGTTAAGTATTTAAGTGGAAAGAATTAATAATTTGAGGAAGCTAATGTCGGGTAACAATTTGGATGGAGTCCTTGCATATTCCGCAGAAAACAGGAGATATCTAAGCGGATTTACAGGTTCGGCAGGTTTTTTGGTAATAGGAAAAGAAAGCCTTGATTTTGTGACAGATTTCAGATATATGGAACAGGCTGAATCCCAGTGCGAAGGATGGAATATAGTTATCCACGGGGGCACCCCCATGGAAAAGCTGGCGGAAGTTATAATAAAAGCCGGTATTAAGAGGCTCGGAATTGAAGAGGATTTTATGACTGTATCCTTTTCAGAAGAGATTAAAAAAGCCTTGCCCGGAATCATTCTGGTACCGGCCAGAAGTGTTTTTGCAAAGTTGAGGATCAAAAAGGATAATAATGAGCTGACAAATATTCGTAAGGCTGCAGCTATTGCAGATGAAGCGTTTGATCATATATTGGGCTATATCAGACCAGGTTTGAGTGAAGCGGAAGTCGCATTGGAACTGGAGTGTTTTATGAAAAAAAAGGGTGCTTCAGGTTTATCTTTTGATACCATTGCAGCTTCAGGTATAAGGTCCTCTCTTCCCCATGGGATTGCATCAGAAAAAATAATTAGAAATGGGGAGTTCTTGACACTGGATTTCGGTTGTGTTTATAATGGATATTGTTCAGATATGACAAGAACAGTATTTATTGGTAAGGCTACGGAACGGCACAAGGAAATATACAGTACAGTACTCAAGGCTAATATTCAGGCCTTAAAGGGAATAATGCCGGGGATTACAGGCAGAGAAGCAGATAAGATTGCCAGGGATGTTATTTCAGAAGCGGGCTTTGGAGAATACTTCGGGCATGGACTTGGTCATGGGGTTGGGCTTGCGATACACGAAGATCCCAAGCTAAGCAAACTTGGAGATGATATTCTTGAGGCAGGTATGGTGGTAACCGATGAACCGGGCATATATATTCCGGGTTTCGGAGGGGTAAGGATAGAGGATTTGGTACTTGTGACAGAGTCAGGAGCAGAAGCCATCAGTAAATCAACAAAAGATTTGATAGAACTGTAACATATGAACAAATAAACGCATGGAGGGATATGATTTATGATATCAGCTAGTGAATTCAGAAAAGGTCTGACATTTGAAATGGATGGACAAATATTTACAATTGTAGATTTTCAACATGTTAAGCCAGGTAAGGGTGCTGCTTTTGTGAGAACAAAAATAAAGAACATAATAACCGGAGGGGTAACTGAAAGGACATTTAATCCTACAGACAAGTATCCCAAGGCACATATTGAAAGAAAAGCAATGCAGTACTTATACGAGGATGGCGGACTTTATTATTTTATGGATAATGAAACCTATGAGCAGATACCTCTTAACCATGAACAAGTAGAGGATTCTATTATATATCTTAAACCTAATGATATTGCAAACATAAAATTCTACAAGGGTGAAGCTTTTTCAGTAGAACCTGAAAACTTTGTGGAAATGGAAGTAACTCAAACAGAGCCCGGCTTTAAAGGGGATACTGCCACCGGCGCTACTAAGCCGGCTACTGTTGAAACAGGGGCAGTTGTCACTGTACCTTTATTTATCAACATAGGTGACAGAATCAGAATTGATACAAGAACAGGAGAATACATGGAAAGAGTATAACACTGACAAATACCGGAGGATATGCAGTCCATGTAATGCATATAGAAGTCGATACTGGAAAGAATACTGAGAGTATATTAAATTAAGGAGGAGTCAATATGGAATACTTATACGAAAGAGTAGCCTATCTAAAAGGTTTGGCAGAAGGAATGAAGGTAGATGAATCAACAGATCAGGGCAAGTTAATCACTAAAATTATAGATGTACTAAGTGATTTTGCAGACGCCGTAAATGAGCTTAACGAATCACAAAATGAATTAGACGAATATGTAGAAGCAATAGATGAGGATCTTTCAACATTAGAGGATGATTTATGCTATGATGAAGATGACGAATATGAAGAGGATGACGATGAGGACTATGACTATGTTGAGGTTGAATGCCCACACTGCAAGGAATTTGTTTATCTTGACGAAGACCTTGTAGAAGGCGGACAACATGTTGTGTGCCCCAATTGTCATGAGCCCATTGAATTTGAATGTGAGTGCGGCTGCGGTTGCGACCATGACCATGAATAGAAACCAGTAGAAAATTAGTAATAACCCGATTGAATCCAAGTATTCAATCGGGTTATTTTTTTTCTCAGTAATTATTTCAAATCGGTTGTCATATCTATAGTACAAATTAAGATTTGTACAAAGGAAAGATGCTTATGAAGGATGATATTAAAATACTGGAAGTATTGGAATATTTACCGAAGCACATTAGTGCCATGATAATGAAGCTTCCGGAAAAAGTACTTACTGATATGGAAGAAATCAGGTTACGGCTCACAAAACCAATATGCCTATCAGGCAGCGGTGCAGAGATATTTATTGCCGGGCAAGATGGAAGCTATTTGGTGAATGAAGATGATCTGAAATGTGCCCTTCAACTAATATGCAACTATTCGATGTATTCAGTGGAGGAGGAACTGAGAAATGGTTTTATAACTATAAATGGTGGTCACAGAGTTGGATTGTGCGGTCGAACGGTAATAGATAATGGCAAGGTTAAGACCCTAAAAGATATCAGCTACATGAATTTTAGAGTAGCAAAACAAATAATAGGTGCTTCAGACAAAATTGTAGGACACTTAATACGTTCCCCTGACAGTATATATAACACTCTTATAATATCGCCGCCTCAATGCGGTAAAACCACATTGCTTAGAGATTTGGTCAGAACACTTAGCGACGGAAGGAAAGACATGCTTTTCAAAGGTATGAAAATTTCGTTGGTGGATGAACGCTCTGAAATAGCTGCATGCAGTATGGGGATTCCCAAAAACGACGTAGGAATAAGAACGGATGTGCTTGATGGATGTCCAAAGGCGGAAGGAATTATTATGATGATAAGATCTATGTCTCCTGATATAGTGGCTACCGATGAAATAGGAAGAACAGAAGATGCAGATGCCATAACTGCAGCAGTAAATGCCGGGGTTAATGTCATAACTACTATACATGGCAGCAATATAACTGATTTTATTAAGAAGCAGGATCTTAACCGTATTCAAAAAGGAGTTTTTGAAAGATATGTTGTTTTGAGCAGAAGAAATGGCGCCGGAACTCTTGAAGCCGTGTTGGACGGAAAATACGATGTGTTGTTTGAAATGAGGGGTTAAATTGACGTTGAAGATTATTGGAGGTTTGCTTGTAATTTCCGCTAGCGGATTATTAGGGTTGCTTTTTTCAAATAGGTTGTCATTGAGGTATAGAGAGCTTGAAAAACTCAGAAGGCTTATGCAGATGTTGGAAACTGAAGTGACATATGGCGCTACACCCTTACCTGCTGCTCTTTGCAGTATATCTAAAAAGTCAGAGGGACTTATAAGCAACTTTTTTATAAATATATCAAAATGTCTGTCAGAAAGAAGTTTTTATACCGTAAGAGAGGCATGGAATGAATCTTCAGAATTGATTCTAACACAGTCTTCACTTAAAAAAGCGGATATAGAGTTAATAAAGAGTTTTGGGAACATATTGGGATCCTCCGACAGGGAGGACCAGAAAAAGCATTTTCAGCTTTTTTATCTCCAATTAAAGCATCAAGAGGATGCAGCAATAGAGGAAATAAAGAGAAGTGCAAAAATGTACAGAAGTCTCGGTTTTTTATTGGGAATTGCAGTGTTTGTAGTATTTGCATAAATACCGGTGAAAGGGGCGATAGAATGGATGTTGATCTGATATTCAAAATAGCAGCTATAGGTATAGTTATAGCGGTTCTGAACAGAGTTCTAAACCAGTCAGGAAGAGAAGAAATGGCTATGATGACTACTTTAGCGGGAGTTGTAGTAGTGCTTATGATGATAATAAGTCTGATAAGCAACCTTTTCAACAGTGTAAGAACTATGTTCCATTTGTAGGTGATATATATGGATATCATGAAAATTGTTATGGTAGGCATTATAGCGGCATTACTTGCAGTAATTCTTAAGGAAGAAAAACCTGAAATAGCAGTTGTTATCAGTATTGTAACCGGACTTGTAATATTTATATTTGTAATTACTAAGCTTAATTCTGTCATGATAGTTCTGAAGTATTTTGCTGCAAAAGCTAATATTGATATTCTTTATTTTTCAACTATCCTAAAGGTCATTGCAATAGCGTATATAACGGAATTCGGAGCACAAATATGCAGGGATGCCGGAGAGGGCGCAATTGCAGCTAAGGTTGAGTTCGCAGGCAAGGTGCTGATAATGGTTATTGCGATACCCATACTTGCGGCATTGATGGATATAATGATAAAAATCATACCATAGGAAGTTTAAAGGGGGATATACATGGGAAAAAGCATTGTATTCATTATGATAATCCTTATGCTTGCATTATGCGTTGTTAATTGCGATGATACACAGGATATACTTCAAAGTCAGCTGGATAATCTGGACATAAGTGAGATAGAGAAGTTTGTTGATGACATCAATAGTGATTCTGAAGGTCTGCTGCCAGAAGTCAATGTAAAGGAGATGGTAATAGGCCTGTTTAAGGGAAATACTATAGATAGTATTAAAGATATTGGAAAGAGTATTGTTAGTTTCTTTTTTAAGGAAGTTATCAGTAATTTCAGTCTAATGGGCAAACTTTTGATATTAGCTATTTTTTGTGCAGTGCTTCAAAACCTTCATAATGCTTTTGAAGAGGATTCCATTGGCAGACTGGCTTATGGGATGTGTTACATACTGATAATAATTATGGCTGTAAAAAGCTTTAATGATGCAATGCTGATAGGAGTCGATACTATAAACAAAATGACAGGGTTTATGCAGGCTTTGCTGCCCACTCTGTTAGCTTTATTGGCTGCTGTCGGGGGAATTTCCTCCTCAGCTGTGTTCCAACCATTGATGTTTACTTGCATTACGCTTATTACGACTTTTATTAAAGTATTTGTCATGCCCCTTATACTTTTTTCAGCAGTTATAAGCATATTGAATAATCTTTCTGACTCTATCAATATTTCAAGACTGGCATCATTGCTAAAGCAAATTGCAGTAGGGGCACTGGGACTTGTGCTTACTGCCTTTACAGGGGTATTGACGGTTCAGGGGATTGCATCGGCTTCAATAGACGGAGCAACAATAAAAACTGCGAAGTTTGCTGCGGACAACTTCATTCCTATAGTCGGGAGTTTTCTTTCCGATGCCCTTGATGCTGTTGTCAGCTGTTCT
>JAQVFD010000045.1 GCA_028697435.1 Clostridiaceae bacterium | reverse complement strand
GATATAACATTGTTGATGTGGCTGCCGCCAAGGAAAAGGGAGTAGTAGTATCAAATATTCCAACCTATGGGACAGATTCAGTGGGTCAGTTTGCAATTGCACTGCTTCTTGAAATGTGTCATCATGTGGGCGCACATAGTGAATCGGTGTTCAGGGGAGAGTGGGTAAGTAACCCTGATTGGTGCTACTGGAACTATCCATTAATTGAACTGGCCGGAAAGACAATGGGTATAATAGGATATGGGAGAATCGGTCAAACAACGGGCAGGATCGCCCAGGCTTTAGGCATGAAGGTTATTGCGTCTGATACATACAAGAATCCCGCATTAGAAAGCGATACAATGAAATATGCAGAGAATGAGGAGCTGTTTGCCAAGTCTGATGTAGTTGTTCTACATTGCCCGCTATTCGAGAGCACAAAGGGAATAATAAACAAGGAAAACATTGCAAAAATGAAGGATGGAGTTATGATTATCAACAACTCAAGGGGACCGTTGATTGTTGAAGAAGATCTTGTTGAAGCTTTAAACAACGGTAAAGTAGCCGGAGCGGCTGTGGATGTTGTTATGACTGAGCCGATAAAGGCTGATAATCCGCTGTTAAAGGCAAAGAACTGTATTATCACTCCGCATATTTCATGGGCACCGATAGAGTCAAGGAAACGCCTGATGGATATTGCCATAGACAATTTAGAGAAATTCCTGGCAGGTACACCGGTAAATGTAGTTAATCCATAAGAATGGCTAATAGAAAACATGATAATTATATAAGGATCTTAATATATGTCGATATTTTGTAAGAATATCGACATACTAACTATTGACAGTGAAAAATATATATGTAAAAATAAGGATAGGGGAAACCCTATCCTTAAAGCTTATAGGAGAGTGATAGAATGGATAATCTAAAGCCCTATAATGATATGACACCCATAAGTCAACTGGCCGTTGAAGAAGATAAGTCTTTATTAAGGCTTGCCGAGGATACCAGGGTGGCTATTGAAATTCTGAATTATGAAATCAATTCACTTCCTTCACCATCTATACTGATTGATACATTATCTTTGCAGGAGGCGAAGGTAAGCAGCCACATTGAGAATATTGTCACGACAAACGATGATCTATATAAAGGGATTGTATTTGATAATTTTACCGCAGAGGCAAAAGAAGTAGCGAATTATAAGTCTGCATTATTTATCGGTTTTGAAAGATTGAAGGAGAAAGGGGTACTGTCTCTTGGGGATATCGAAGCCATAAATGAACCGGTGAATAAGAAGACAAGGGGTATAAGAGTTAATATGCCGGAATTTGAGAATAGCCTTACCAGAATAGTAAATAAGCGAGGCAATGAAATTGAAGTGCTTTATACTCCCCCCCACGGTAAAGAACTTCTTCAAAAGCTGCTTATTGATATGCTTGAGTATTTATATGATGATGAGACATACACGATGCATCCTTTAATAAAAATTGCACTGGCACATTATCAATTTGAGTGCATACATCCTTTTTATGATGGTAACGGAAGAACCGGACGAATACTTAGCATACTCTTTTTGTGCGGAAAAGAATACCTAAGCTATCCGATTCTATTTGCCAGTTCATATATAATCAAGAACAAGAATGAGTATTATGAGCTATTGCAGACTTGCAGACAGAAGGACAATTATATATCCTTCATAGAGTACATGCTGAATTCATTTAAAATAACTGCGGAAGATACATTGAGTAAGGTAAGCAGCATTAGCAAGCTTATGGAAAAATATTCAGACTTGGAATTCCTGGAGACATTAAAGGGACAGAAAAAAGTGTTAAGTCAAGTCATGGAGTTGGTTTTTAAAAAAGTCTATGTGAGGATTGAGGATATTGTTGATATGGGGCTGCATAGACAGACAGCATCGGCATACTTGAAGCAACTTGTAGAAAAGGGACTGCTTCAGGAGGAAAAGGTGCAGCGGGAAAAAGTATTTAAAAATATTGAATTATTGAAGCTGTTTGAAGGAGAACAAATATGATTAATCAAGGGGATATAAATGCAAAAGTAAATCTTGTCACCAAAATTGCCAATAAGCTAAGGGGTCCCTACACATCCGAACAGTATGGCAGCGTAATTATACCCATGTCAATACTAAGAAGGTTTGACTGTGTGCTTGAGGGGCAGAACAGCAAAATCAAATTGATCCTGGAAAAGTTTAAGGTATTGAATGTGGACGAAAAGCTGATTGAACAGGCAGTACAGAAGGAATGCGGGATACCCTTCTATAACAAAAAATGTGTTACCTTTGAGGACTTGATTGGCGACAGTGATAATATCAATACCAATTTCATGGAATTTCTGACTTCCTATTCTCCCAGTATAGTCAATATAGTCAAGGGGTTGAAGTTCAAGGAAGAAGTTGAATTCATGATAAAAAAGGGGATACTTTTTGAGGTTGTAAAGGCCTTTTCGGAGGTTGACTTTCATCCCGAGACTACCGACCAATTGTCCATGGGATACATATTTGAGGAAATAATAAGAACTTACAAGTCCAATGCCGAAGCCGGTGATCATTATACTCCCAGGGAAGTAATTGAGCTTTGCGTTGATTTAATGGTAGCTGAGAATATTGATGACTTAAAAAAGGAAGGTAAGATAATAAGGGTATATGACGGTTGCTGCGGTACCGGTGGGATGCTTACGGTTACAAAGAGAAAACTTGCTGAATTACTGGGCAGCGATGAAAGAGTACGTCTTTTTGGGCAGGACAACAATCCTGAAGCTTATGCGGTATGCTGTGCAGAGATGCTGATGCTGGGAGAGGATGTAAAGAATATATATGAAGGAAATACACTCACCGAAGATCACTTAAGAGGCGAAAGGTTTGATATACTGATTACCAATCCTCCCTTTGGAGTGGAGTGGAAAACAGAAAAAGCCACTGTTGAAAAAGAACTAAGCAGCCCAAATAATCGTTTTGTTGCAGGTACTCCAAGGGTCAGCGACGGTCAGCTGCTATTCCTGCAAAACCTTCTGGCAAAGGCGGAGAAAGATGCAAGAATTGCCATTATACTGAACGGCTCTCCGCTTTTTTCCGGTGATGCCGAAAGCGGAGAAAGTGAAATACGACGTTATGTATTGGAGAATAATTATCTTGAAGCAATTGTTGCTTTACCGGATCAGATGTTTTATAACACAGGCATTTATTCATATATTTGGATATTATCAAGAAACAAATCAAAGAAGCGGGACAAAAAAGTACAGCTTATTAACGCCGTTGACTTCTGGGAGCCCCAGCAGCCGAAGTCCCTCGGAAACAAGCGCAAATTCATATCACCCGATAGCAGGAAAAAGATAGTGGAGCTATACAGAAGCTTTGAGGAGAATGAGTATTCCAGAAAATTTGATAATACCGATTTCGGATATCATAAGGTCACAGTAGAGCGACCTTTGAAGGATGAATCCGGCGCCCAGGTTATAAAAAAAGGAAAAGTCCAGGGGGATGGAGCTTTGCGTGATACTGAAAACATACCTCTTAAGGAAGATATCGAGGATTACTTCAATAGAGAGGTTAAGCCTTATGTTCCGGATGCCTGGATAGATCACGATAAGACAAAAGTAGGATATGAGATACCATTCACCAGGTATTTCTATAAATATACTCCGCCCAGGAAGTCTGAGGAGATATTGTCTGAGATAATTGAGATTGAGGATAATATTAAGGGTACTATTTCGGCACTTTTAGGGGGGCAGGTGAATCGCTGATGTATGAGAAAATGAAGGACAGCGGAATTGAATGGATAGGGGAGATACCGGAGGATTGGGATATTAATATTATAAAGTATTCTACATATGTTAAAGGGCGTATCGGTTGGCAAGGACTTAAGTCAGATGAATTCATCCAAGAAGGTCCCTATTTAGTCACAGGTACGGATTTTATTGATGGTAGAATTAATTGGGAAAGCTGTTATCATATTACAGAAGAACGATATAGCGAAGCCCCTGAAATCCATTTGGGAGAAGGGGATTTATTAATAACAAAGGATGGTACTATTGGTAAGATTGCGTTAGTTATTAACAAGCCTGATAAAGCAATTCTAAATAGTGGAGTTTTTGTTACGAGACCCTTGAATGGATTATATTTATCAAAGTATATGTATTGGGCTCTTAATTCACCCATTTTTGAAGGATATATCGGCTATATGGAAACAGGATCTACAATTAAACATTTATACCAAGAGACATTTGAAAACTTCAAATTTCCGTTCCCGTTACTTATCACTCAACAGCGTATTGCTGAATACCTTGATCAAAAATGTGCTGAAATTGATATGATTATTGCCGCAAAGCAGAAGCAGAATGAGCTTTTGAAGGAACACCGCCAGGCTGTTATATATGAAGCTGTTACAAAAGGGCTTGACAAAAATGTAAAATATAAGGATAGTGGAATTGAATGGATAGGGGAGATACCGGAGGATTGGGAAGTAACAAAAGTTAAGTACCACTATTTTTCACAGTTAGGAAAGATGCTTCAACCCAATTCAACTAGTGAGGATGACTGCTTGGAAAAGTATTTGTGTGCTCTAAATATAACTTGGGATGGAGTATATAAAGAAGAAATAAAAGAAATGTGGTTTACTGAAAAGGAGAAAAGTATATATGAGGTCAAACAAGGTGACTTACTTATTTCTGAAGGCGGAGATGCAGGTAGGTCATGTATTTGCGATATAGATTTCCCTTGTTATATTCAAAATGCAGTTCATAGAGTTAGAGCAAAAGAAAATTCCCTAAACAAGTACCTTTATTATTGGATGTATGTCTTAAAATCAATTAGGTACATTGATTTGATATGTAATAAAGCAACTATAATGCATTTTACACAAGATAAGCTGCTAAATCTGGACTTGATATTGCCAAATAAGGCGATTCAGCAAAAAATAGTATACTACCTAGACCAGAAATGCAACGAAATAGACCGTATCATAAAAAGCAACGATGATATGATTTCAAAGCTTAAGGAATACCGGCAAAGTGTTATATATGAAGTTGTTACAGGGAAAATCAAAGTGTGATTGAAGGTGAAAACATGGCGGGAGAAGATTTGAGGGAAAACCCCTTTAGAGATGAGATATTCGATTATCTTTTAAGTATCGGATACAAAGAGAGTATGAAGACGGATTATGACTATAAAAATGCAATTGATACAGCCAGGCTCTTTGAATTCCTGGAAAACTCTCAGAAGGAACAGTTTGAAAGATTCAAGGATACGTATAAGGATAATTGGGTGGAACGATTTATTAAACTTCTGAATGATAAAATTAGTAATGGCGGTCTGCTTGCAGCTTTGAAGGGAAGACTTGAAGACTATCAAAGCAGCACCGGCTTTTCTCTTGCTTTTTTTGGCTCAAATATTGAGGGTATGACCCATAATAAAGAGCTTTATGAAAAGAATGTTTTCTCTGTTCGCCGTGAATTTGCTTATGAAGATAAGCAGGATAGCTTTCGCGTTGATCTTGCAATCTTTTTAAACGGCATACCAATAATAATGATTGAACTGAAGAAGCAGACCTCAGGACAGAAAGCCGGGTTCGAAGGAACGGCTCAATTCAGGAACACCAGGAATCCTGATGAGCTAATTTTCAGTTTTAATAAAAGAACCCTGGTGTATTTTGCGCTTGATGAATTTGAAGCCTTTGCGGCCACCCGCCTTAACAGAAAGGACACAGCATTTCTCCCCTTCAACATGGGGTCCTCCGATGAGGGAGCTGGAAATCCTGTTTTGGAAGGCAAGCATTGCACTTATTATGTATGGGAAGAAATCCTTCAAAAGAGTATGATTTTGAAGATCATTCGGGAGTTCATGTTTGTTGATGAAGAGGGAGATATGATATTTCCCAGGTATCACCAATTGGATGCCGTGCTTAAGATTGAAGCGGACATGAAGCAAAGTGGTCCCGGGGGAAGATATCTTATATGGCATAGTGCGGGAAGCGGGAAGACAAAGACTATCGCATGGCTTTCCAAAAGACTGATAAATATGAAAGATATTAATACCGTAATTGTTATCAGCGACCGTACGGTTATTGACAGTCAATTGGGTAATGAGATACGGACTCTTGACAACCAGAAAGGTGTTGCAAAATGGATAGACACTACATCAGCGGATCTTCTCAGGATGCTTAAAGCTGGAGGATATATTGTTGTTACAACGCTGCAGAAATTCGGGAATATACTTGATGAATTGAAAAGCGTTCCAAACAGAAATTATTCTATTATAATAGACGAGGCGCATTCATCAACAGGGGGAAAATCTTTGTCAAAGACTGCGGAGACTCTTGATGGCAAATCCCTTAAGGATGCAATCCTTTTAGACGAAGCATATGAAGAATTGGAAGATAATCAGAACCGCATACTGAAGCAGGAGAGCAAAATCAAGTCAACAAAAAACATAAGCTATTTTGCTTTTACTGCTACGCCAAAGACTGAAACAATGGAATTGTTCGGCACACGTACTGCCATAGGAAAAGAGTATTTTCACAAATATTCCATGAAACAGGCGATTCAGGAAGGATTTATACTGAACCCAATATCATGCTATACAATTTATAATGAGAAATTTGAACTGGCAAAAAAGAAGGATGATTCTACCGAATACGAAACCGGCAAAGCTTCTGCAGCTATTCTGAGTCATATTACCAGCTCTGACCAGGTAATAAACAGCAAGACGGAAATAATGCTGGAGGACTTTTTGACCAAACGGATAAATTGGCTTGACGGAAAAGCAAAGGCTATGATTATTACGCCTTCCCGTAAGCATGCGGTCTGCTACAAGCTGGCGGTTGATAAATATTTGATAAAAAAAGGATACAACATAAAAACACTGGCAGCATTTACAGGAACAATAGAACTTGACGGAATCAAGTATACCGAAGAAAACATGAATCCGGATTTTAAGGAAAAGGACATAAAGGACATAATAAAAAACAATGAAGATGTAAGAATTATAATTGTCGCAGACAAATTACAGACGGGCTTTGATGAAAATAAGCTGTGTATTCTCTATGTGGATAAAAAGCTCAATAGTGCTGTAAAGACAGTTCAGACCCTTTCCCGAATCAATAGGATATGCAAGGGTAAAAAGACCTTTATTCTTGATTTTGTGAATAAGACGGAGGATATAAAAACATATTTTGAGCAGTACTACGGCGGGGAACTGTTCTTGCCCTCTGAAAACGAAACAGATCCCAATATACTTTATACAAAACGAGACAAGCTTTTGAACTATTATGTATTCACAATTGAACAGGCTGATAGGGCGTATAGCCTTATTGATGACAAGAAAAAACACTCAGGTGAATTGACATCAATATTTGCTCAGATCAAAGAAAAATATAACAAACTGGGTAAGGACAGAAAAAAGCTGTTCATTGCTGAGGTCTCCAAGTTTGTGAAGTTATTTTACTATATATCTATTGTATATAATGTTTGGAATAATGATATGAAACGGTTTGCAGTGTTCTTAGATGTACTTCATAATGTATTGTATGAAAAATCCGAAGATAAAAAGATCAATCCTGAAGAATTGGTTGAGCTAGTTGCATACTCGGCTAAAAAGGCATCGGAGGAAGAGGATTTGCTTGTACATGTTGTGGATTATTCACTGGCGGGTATATCAACAGAATCCTATGTTAAAGAGAAAAGCTATTCATTAATTGACGAAATAATATATAGAATCAATATGCGTTATGGCAGCTATGAAAACGCTCATCAGGAATTGGTTGAGATTGTAGATACCTTAAGCAGGGATAAAGATATGATTATAAATGTAAGAGACAGCTCACCCAGCGCTTATGAGGCGGAAGCTATTGACAGAATAGGGCAGATATTTGTAAATGGGATTTTATCAGCCGTAGAAGCACGTTCGCAATTTTATGCCCAAATCAGCAGTGACAGGGATGTAATAAAGTCCCTGTCGAAAGCAGTGATAAGAAGGATTCAGGATGAACTTCAAGTAGGCTGAATCAAATAAGCTTGTGCATCTTAAGTCTTATATCTTCCCCTAGGAATTCAAGGGTGTCAAAGCAGCCGAATATTCTTGAAGTAATCCTATCAGAGTAAATTTTTGTGAATTCATCTATATCAAGATTTGTGGATATAATCATCTTTTTATTGTTTTGAGCTCTTTTATTCAATATGCTGTAAAGCACAAGATTAGAAAATTGTGTAGAAAGTTCCGTACCCAAATCATCAATTATCAGAAGGTCGCAACTATATATATCATTCAGGTATTGTTCATTGTTTTCCTCATTTTCAAAGTCAAATTTGTATTTACGGACAATATCTATTAGGTCTGAAGAGGTCTTGTATATAACGCTTTTTCCATAGTCCAGCAAATCTTTGGCTATGGAATTGCAAAGGAAGGTCTTCCCAAGTCCCGGTTTTCCTATAAACATCAAATTTGTGTTGTGATCATCAAAATCCTTAACAAAGTTCACACACTTGGAGTAAATAAGCTTCATGTTTTCTCTGGGAGAAATATTGTCGTCCATAGTTTCATCGGAGTAGTACTCCCACATGAATTGGTCAAAGTTCTCCTTCCCCAGGATTTTTCCAAGGTTCGACTGCACATACAGATGATTTATCTCTTTTTGTACATAGCACTTGCACTTTTCATTGTCTATGAATCCTGTATCTTTACAGGTTTTACACTGATATTTCATATTAAGATAATCTTTGGGATAGTTGTTGGAGGTAAGGATCTCAGCCTTCTCAATTTTCAAATCCAGCTGCCGGCTTTGCAATTCCTTAACCAGAACACTACTGTCCTCCGGTTTACCAAGGATTGCCCTTGTTATATCAATGCTGAGCTTCACCAATTCTTCATCTATTTCTTTGAGCCTGGGAATATCAGAGTACAGTAAGCTTTTGCGGTATTCCAGCTCATTTTTATTTTTTTCCCGTATTATTTCATATTCCTCTGCAATACTGTAAGCTCTATTCACTTAATTCACCCCGTCCCTTTTTTATCAGGTTTTCCTTTAAAAGCTTTGTATCATATTTCCGGTTGGCAAAATTATTAAAGGTAGGCTTCTGATTACCGGAAGCTTTCTTTTCAGGCCTTGAACTTCTTTCTGTCTTTGAAGGGTTCTTAATAAGGTAAGCTTCAATTTCCTGCATGTGGGCAAGACCCTTACTGTGCCAATCGGTTAAAATACTGTCAATATAAGTGAAGGACGGCTTCAGAGTACTTGCAGTCAGCCCGCAGGCTTTAAGCACTATATCCTCATTGTATTCAAAGGTATAGAACCACTTCTGCAGCATTTCCTCTTCTGCGGAAGTAGGCTGCCGGTTTATTCTCAGAAAGCTCAGTACTTTGTTGTATTTCTGCCATTTCTCCTTATGACGCAAATTATACTGCTTTGCTTTGTCTACAGAGTCTATTCCGGCATCAAACCAATTTTTTGCGACTTGTTTGAGATATGGCATTTCCTTTTTGTCCCTTGATACACATTCTTCTACCAGTAGCTTAATAACATCGGAGGGGAAATTGTAGTCTTCCATCCAATCCAAAAATATAAAAAGCTCATTAGGCGATAATTCTCTTCCGAATAACTTCCGCAAGGAGTCAAACATAGCTTTTGTATTCTGATTGCCCCTGGCGTTTATTATACGCTCAGGGTCATATTTTCCCGTACTCTTTTTTTCTCCCTTTATATTCAGCATAACTTCCTTGATACTGAGATATTCAACTGTAGAGTCGCTTTCAACATCCTCTTGGGAATAGGGATATAGTTTAATAATACCTTGCTCAGACCAGTACTTCCATGCAGTATGCACTTCATTCCTGCCTATACCGAGAGTCTTTGCAATAGTATCAGTGGAAAGCATATTGTTTACATAGCTCTGAGAATATTTTAGCCCTAATAGATATACCTTGACATAGTCAGCCGGTGCAAAAGGCATATAATGGCTTATGAAAAGGTTTTCAACAATAGTTTGCCCAAGATCCTCATTATTTGATTTAAATCTGAACAGGTTCATAGTAATGCACTCCTAATTTTTTGTTCCCCCTAATTATACCACATATGGCATGTTTTTATGTCGTATATAAAATGCCTGTACAAAAAATATGAATTAAAAGGACAGTATTGAATATAATAAATATAGGAATAAGAAGTTTTTATGGGAAAATATGGGTGTGGACATAAAAATTTGAATATTGCAAAGTTTTGTTGTAGAATAATACTTGTGTAGAATATTTGAAAAGAGCAAAATTCCTGACGTGGGAGGCGAATAGATGGAGGGAAGCAAGTTAAAGGAAGCAGCAGTGCGGTACATAAACAAGTTTTCCGGCGGAATTCAAAATGCCACAGATTATATTAAAAAACACATTAAAAAGATTGCAAGTATTGATGACAGCTCATCAAATAAACATATATCTTCCAAAAAAGTAGTGAACAAAAGAAGGTTCGCTATTTCCTGCGGATTGATCGCATTGTTGGTATTAACCTCAGTTTATGTAGTGGTTTCAGGAGGGGCATATTCTGTAAAAGTGAACGGAGTTGAAATATGCAAGGTCAGGAACCAGAAATCTGTTGAAACTGCATTGCAAACGCTGAAACAGAAATACCAGGAAAACGCTGATTCGGAAATAAGCTTCACCAGTGAAGTTACATATGAAAAAACAAGAGCATCAAACAAAGAGGTACTAAAAGACGATGCCTTGGTTGAAACATTGGGAAGGAATGTACAATTCAAGGTTCAAGGATGCACCCTATATGCAGGCGGGAATATTATCGCAGTACTTAA